>NZ_JAESIF010000053.1:0-37507 GCF_016757295.1 Streptomyces sp. M2CJ-2
GGGTGTTCTACCAGCTCGGCCGCCCTCGCCGGATGCGGGCATCGGAACCGAGATCACGACCCCGAACAGGCCCTAACGGGATCTGCGGCAGCACCAGCACCACGGTGAGCGTCGTGGCGGCCGCGGTGTGGCGCAGCAGCGCGCTCAGGGCGAGGATTCTGACGACGGCGAGCAGCGCGGCGGTGCCGAAGGCGGCGCAGTACCGGGCCGTCAGTGAGCGCCAGTTCGGCCCATCAGGGAGGCGTCTGCCCGTTGCGCCGCATGATGGGCTCACCGATCCGGGAGAGCACGGCTCTGATCAGCCAGTCCGCAAAGGTCACCCTGTCCAGCACGTTCGCCTTGGACGCCGACCGCCCGCTTCTCCCCGAACGAGGCCGGGCACACGTTCCGGTACGACACCGAACAGCGCCTCACGCACGTCACCAACGACCTTGGCCTGACGTGGACCTACACCTACGACGCGACCGGACGTCTGACCGCCGAGACCGACTTCGACGGCTGAACTACTCGATACGGCTACGACGCGGCGGGTCAACTTACTTTCTGTACGAACGCGGCAGGCGAGACCATCACGTACGCCTTCGACGAGGCCGGCCGTCTGAACGTGAAGACCGTCGACGGCAACCGCACGGAATACCACTATGACCTGGCATCCCGCCTGACCGGCGCCGTCACCCCGGACAACGTCCTGGAATTCACCTATGACACCGCCGGGCGACTGGTGTCCCAGGCCGTGGACGGTGCCATCCTCCGGTTCACCCACGACCGGGCCGGGCGGCGCCGCAGTCGGACCACACCTGCCGAAGCAGTGACCGCCTGGGCACACGGTCGGGACGACGGTTCGGCCCGGATGACCGTGTCGTGGCACACCATCGATTTCTCGTACGACGCGGCAGGCCGTGAAGTAGCCTGCCGCTTCGGCCAGTTCGCCACCCTGACCAGCGCCTATGGTCCCTCGGGGCGGCTCGTCGGCCAGGTCGTCACCGGGGCGCCGACCAGAGCCTGATCCAGCGCCGGACCTACACGCATCGCGCCGACGGCCACCTCACGGGCGTCGACGACCTTCACTTCGGGCCCCGGCGTTTCGACCTCGATGTAGCAGGGCGGGTCACCGCGGTTTGCGCGGCGAACTGGAGCGAGACCTACGCCTACGACACCGTGGGGAACCAGACGATGGCGTCCTGGCCGTCCCGTCACGCAGGCCAGGACGCCACAGGCCCGCGTACGTACGCCGGCTTTCGTACAACCCGGGCCGGACACGTCCGCTACGAGCATGACGCGCTCGGCCGCATCGTGCTGCGCCAGAAGATCCGGCTGTCCCACAAGCCGGACACCTGGCGCTACGAGTGGAAGGCCGAGGATCAGCTGGTCGGCGTCACCACTCCGGACGGCACCCGCTGGCGGTACACCTACGACACCCTCGGCCGGCGCACGGCGAAGCTGCGCATGGGCGCCGAAGGCACGACCGTTGTCGAACGCACTGACTTCACATGGGACGGAACCATGCTGTGCGAGCAGACCGTCCGGAGCGCGGGTTCCGCCGAGCTGGTCACGCTCACCTGGGACCACGACGGCCGGACACCGATTGCGCAGACGGAGACCAAGTCCCTCGCCACAGCGCCTCAAGAAGTCATCGGCCAGCGGTTCTTCGCGATAGCCACGGATCAGATCGGCACCCCGACCGAACTGGTGGACGAAGCGGGCACAGTGGTGTGGCGCACCCGCGCCACGCTCTGGGGCGCCACCACGTGGAACAAGGACGCCGCCGCCTACACCCCCTGCGGTTCCCCGGTCAGTACTACGACTCCTGGGCCGACGCGTTCACCACCGCCTGGCGGCGACTGACCCCCCGGCCTCACCTGACCGCCGACACCCGCCCCAACGAGAACCGGAGAGGAGAGGACCGCGCCACCCCGGGAGACCTGGAACCCCGGCGCACCCCGCAGCGCTGCGCGACGGCCCACCCTTGAAGGGTAGAGGACATTACGGGCGAACCATCGATCCGATCAACGACCGGCCCCAGCTGGCGAATCGAGGATCATGGCTGCATGGAACAGCGGGGGCGGTGCTACAGTCGCCCAGCTTTTCGGTCTCCAGTTCGAGGGGGCCTCGACGGCCGGAAGGGCAGGGAGGGGATTCCTTTGTCGGGAAGACGTTTGCGTAACTTCGGTGTAGTCGCGGGGGCTGCCGCCGTACTCACGATCGCCACCGCTACGGGAGCCTGGGCCAACTGGAGCAAGTCTCCTTTCAGCCTGGTCCAGGGGACCACTTCCCAGCAGTGGGTCGATCAGGAGTACAACGAGTTCCACTTCACCGGCTGTGACCAGGCGGGAACCACGAACAGCGTCGATGTGGCGCTGTGGCAGCAGATAGACTGGGGCAGCGACGTAAAGCACGACACGTCGACGCTCACCAACTGCTTCAAGGGCTCTGGCTACACAAGCACAGCCACCCAGTCCAATCTGCCTTACGACAGCTACTACCTCGAAATCACCAAGCTCGGTTCGGGGTGCGGAGCTTGCACGGGTGCCGCTGACAAGGTCAGCGTAGATACGACCCTGGCTGACTGATCCTGCCGGGCCGCCGCACGGTGTGCGGCGGCTCGGGTTTGTTCTCCATGCGAGGGTTCATGCGCTTCTCCTCTGCTCTTCGCACGCATCCAGCCGTGCTGGCCTTCCCCGTGATCGGCCTTTTCTTCGCCTTCGTCTTCCTCACGAGTACCCGGCATATCGAGCGGCTCATTGCCGTGCCGTGGGCCGCGCAGGTCGCGTCGTATGCCGTGCATGCCCCGGTTCCGATGGCCGCTGCGGCTGTCGCAGGCCTGGCCGCAGTGGAGGCGACGAGACTGCGAGCCCTCGGCACCTGGGAGTTGGGGGCCGCGCGCTCCACTTGGCGCATCGCCGTCCAGCCCATCCTCATCGCCGTGCTGTCCCTATCGGTCCTCACCGCAGGCGTCACGGCTGGTGGGCTGTGGGTGGTCGGAGTCCTTCCTGATCTGTATGTGCTGCACCTGATGGCGATCGTCGTCGTCCTGCTCACCGCGCACGCCGTCATCGGCTTCGTCATAGGGCGCCGATTCCATGCGCTGTACGCCGCGCCGCTCGTAGCCGTGCTGGTGTTCATCGGAATCAGCTTCCCGCTGGGGACGGACAGTTACTGGGCGCACCATGTCACCGGGTCCATCGCCTGGCTGGGGTTCGGTGAAGCGTACTCGCCGGCCATGACAGCAGCTGCACTTCTGCCGACGGTCTGTCTGGCCGTTGCCTGTGTCGTCCTGGCAGCGCCCCGGCGTATCCGCGTCTCCTCCGTCGCCACATCCCTTGTGATCGCAGTCAGTGGCCTGCTTTGCGCATACGGCATTACCAAGGACTGGCATTCGATCGCTCCTGCTGCCAAGGGCCTCGCCCCCATTACCTGTGAGGGGGACACGCCTGAAGTCTGCCTGCCGTCAGCCGGTTCCGAGCACATCAGGGAGATTCAGTCCGAACTGGCCGAGATGACCGGCCAATTGCAGGCCAAGGGCGTCATCATCGAAAGGCCCGTCCGCATCACCGACCTCACCGTGGCCGATGTTCAGCAACTCGACACCAGGGGGGGACACTGGGCACTCGACCTCGTGCCCGGCAACGCGGACAAGGCACTCCGGGAGAACATCGCCATTGCCGTCGTCGGAATTCCCTGCGCGAAGCCGGACTGGAACGCTCTGCACTACAACACCCTCTGGGCCGCCCGGACGATAGGTGTGGAGGGCGAGTACCTCGCTTGGCTGTCCCGTGAGACCCAGCAGTTCAGCCAAGGGCAGAGCCGCGGACAGCTCCTTGCCGAGATGGACAGAGTGAACAAGCTTCCATTGCAGGAGCAGAAGACCTGGTACGCCGAGCGGCTTCGCCATGCCTGCGGGGCAGGTAGCTGAACATGATCTGGTGGCTGCGCCAGCGGGGGGCCCTGGGGCTGTTGCCCGGTGCCCTGGTGGCCTTCGTCCTGAGCGTCGGACTCACCTCGAATGTGGTCCTCGTTTTCCCTGTGTTCCTGGGGGGGTACGCGGTACCGACAGAGCTCAGCAATTTCCTCTGCCTCATCCCCTCCGTCGCTTTGGTCGTCTGCCTTGAACGGCGGCTGCCCGCCATGGAACGGTCTGCCGTCCGTAGGCTCGACGCGAGGGACATCACGCTGGTTGTCGGTTTCGCCCTGCTCGTGTCCGCAGTGGCCATGGCGATGTCTCCGCTCGACCGGGAAGCGATGTGGACAGCGGCGCGCAACAACCTGCTCTTCTGCGGACTCGCCCTGGGCGCCTGGCCACTGCTCGGACACCGGGCGACCCTGCTCCCTGTCTTCTGGATGATTCACTCCTTGTTCCTCGGTGGCCGGAGTCTCAACGACCCCTACCCCTGGGTGATCGTCACGGAGGAAGCCCATGTCGCACATGCCGTCGCAGGCGCCGCCGCTGTCTTTCTGGCCGGAGTTCTCTCCCTCATCTGTTTCGCACCAAGGACCGACCGATGACTGTGCTGCTCGACCGTGTGACCTTCAGCTACCACCGCTGGATTCGTCCTGTCCTGTCCCGCTTCACCTACGAGGTCCCGGGGGAAGGCCTGACGATCCTGCTCGGCCCCAACGGGGCGGGCAAGTCCACCACGATGGCTCTGCTCGCAGGCACGCTCGAGCCGAAGGCAGGCAGGGTCCTGTTCAGCGGCACGGACCTCACCTCCGCCAGCCGTGAATATCGCCGCCACGTGGCCTGGCTGCCTCAGCGGGTGCCCACCTCGCGGCAGCTAACCGCCCGCGAGTACGTGGCATACGTCGCCTGGTTGAAGGGTGAGAGCCGCTCCCGGTCCTGGGAGCGAGCCGGAGCCGCCCTCGACCAGGTCGGCCTCGCCGAGCACGCCGGCCGAAAGACGGCCAGGCTCTCCGGGGGACAACTCCGCCGTGTCGGCATCGCCTGTGCCCTTGCCCACGACGCGCGCGTCATCTTGCTGGACGAGCCGACGGCCGGGCTCGACCCTCACCAGCGCACGGTCTTCCGTGACGTGCTGCGGGAGGTCGCGGCGAAGACCCCGGTGCTCATGTCGACGCATGACATCGCCGACTTGGCCGACGAAGCCGACACCGTCACCCTCATGGATGGCGGCCGGGTTCTCCACCACGGCGGGACCAAGAGCTTCCTGGGCCACGCACGCCCTGACGCCGTACCGGCGCGCCGGGCCGAGTCGGCGTACTCCGTCCTCATGCGACTGGACGGTTCGCAGTGACTTCGCAGCGCCCTTGTTCCGTGTACGCGGGAGCCTCCGGGCGGGACTTCTGTGTGCCACGCAGGCCTGTGCACACCCACGGGGAAGCCCCCATACTCATGCCACGCACCACGCCCGCCCCGTCGACGTGGAAGCGGTTTTCCCTGGCGGTGTTCACCGGCATGGGCCTGCAGTGGGACCAGGAGGGGTAACGAGGCCATGGTCCACCACCTGGACGTGGCCGAACTCCACGGCGGGGCCGGCATCTGGTTCACCGACGAACTGGCCGACCGGGTGTCCGTCCTGTTGCGCCTATACAGCGGGTGAGCGCGGCCGCAGAGGCTCGGCCTCCTGGGACGCATCAACGCCTACCTGGTGCGGTGGATGCGGAAGAAGTACAAGCGGTTGCAGGGGCACAAGAAGGCCCGCGACTCGTGGACGAGGGCAGTCCGGCTGCGGCCGGGGTTCTTCGTCCACTGGCGCTGGGTCACGTAGGCCCCCGCGGTCTGGTGACCAGAGCGACAAGAGCCGTGTAACGAGAGATTGTTACGCACGGTTCTGTGAGGGCCGGAGGGTGCGACCCCCTCCGGCCACTCGACCGCATCTCGGGGGAACCTCAGACGGTGGGGCCCGTCCTCACCGTGCTGCGTGACGGCCGGGTGGCCGGTGCGATCGGCCCTATGGAGACGATGACCGACGACGTCGGGCGGGCGCGGCTACGGGCGGGCCCTGCGGCGCGCGGCGATGCGGTGGGGGCATGAGCACGGCGCGGAGTACCAGCTCCTCCAGACGGAAGTGGGGGGCGCGTCTGACCGACTGTGTGCGACGGAGAACCTGACGTCCCTGGGGTTCGTCAACCAGAAGGACTGTGCCTGACGGCGCAGCCGCTGTGCTCGTCGATGGGACGGCCCGACGGCCGACCGTCGCGGGGCTCACTGGCGCTGGGTGTCGGGTGTGATGGACCGGGGCCACCGGGTGGGAACTCGGGAGGGGGCCGGGCAGGGGATGGCCGGGTTCGGCCTCATGGGGTCCGCTGCTCACCGAGGATGGTCGAGTCGAGCAGTTCCTCGGCCTCCCCGTCGGACAGGGAGAGCGCCAGCGCGAGTTCCGCGAGGACCGGCCGGCGGGCCTGCTTGAGCATGTCCTTCTCCGCCGAGGAGAGCCCGCGCTCCTCCTGACGCCGCGTGAGGTCGCGAACGACGTCGGCGGTGAGCAGGGGGTCGCCGACCCGGAGCTTCTCGCCGTTGGCCTTGAACCGCCGCGACCAGATCTCCTCCTCCTCACCCGTGGGAGCCCTCAGGACGTCGAGCAGCTCTTGCACCTGTGTCGCGGCGTAGACCGATCGCAGCCCCACCTCGTCGGCCTTCTCGACCGGAACGGCGATGTGCAGGTCGGTCCGGTGGATCTGGAACTGGACGTAACGCCTGCTCCTGCCGTTGACCGAGCGGTCGAGAACCTCGGTGACGGTGGCCGGGCCGTGGTGGGGGTGGATGAGTGTCTGGCCCTCGGAGAACTGCATGCCGTTCAACCCTCGCTGTGCGTGCGGCGCCGCGCTCGGCCGTGCCCGAGCGTGACGCGGGGCGTACGGCCGTCCCACTGCTCCGTCCCGGCCGCGGACGGCCGGTGGCGGGCACGTGTGGGAGCGCAGAGACCGGCGCGGTCATGCGGATGAGCGCGCAAAGCCTCTGCGAACCAGCTCTTCCATTTTCCCACCACACCGCGCGTGGCTCCGGATGTGATCCTGGTCGCATCCTCGTGAGCGCACCAGGCCGAAGGAGGAGATCGGGCAACCTGACGCCGCGTACGAAGGACCTCCACGCGAGCGCGCCGTCGACGATCCCGCCGGACCTCGACGAGGACGGCGGGCCGCGACCGGACGTGCCGGTGGGCGCGCCCTCCTGATCCGTCACCGCGACCGAGGTCCCGGCTCAGGGCAGGTGGTGGGCGAGGGCCGTGGCCAGGGCCTTCCGGACCTCCTCCGGAGGGCGGGGGCCCGTGCGGCCGGCATCGGCGGTGACGGCCGCGGCGACCGTGCGGAGCCCGGCACCGGACAGCCGGGACGCCTCGCGCAGGACGCGCCAGGCGGCTTCCGAGCTGCAACCGTGGGAGGCCATGAGGATGCCGCGGGCCCGGTCGATCACCGGCCGGGCGGCGATGGCCTGCCGGAGCTGCTCGACCTCCTCCAGGTGCGCCCGGTCCGTTCCGTGCGGGGCCGGGGTGGAGGGTGCGGGGGCGCCGCGGCGCGGGGGCCGCAGCGGGTCGGTGGTGTCCAGGCCGGCGAGTTCCAGGAGGCGGCGCGGCTGGCCGCTCCAGCGGGTGGCCGTGACCGGCACCGACCGCCGGCGGCCGTGGTCGCGCAGCACGTCCAGGAACCGCAGGCCCGCCGTGTCCATGAAGCGCACCCCGCTCATGTCCAGGTCGACCCGGGCCGTGCGGGCGGGCAGCCGGGCCAGCTTCTCGGCGAGGGTGTCCGCGCATCCCCGGACGAGTTCACCGCGCGGGGTGAGCAGGGCCCGGTCGGCGTCCATGCGCCCGCCGATGACCAGGACGTCGTGCCGTCCGGAGGAAGGGGATGGTGCCGCGGAGGTCATGTCACCGCCTCGTCGGTACCCGTACGTGGCCGGGCGTCGGGTTCGGTCGCCGTGGACCGGGCGGCGGGCAGTGCGGGGTCCGGGCTGCGCTCGCGGATGCGCCTGCCCGCTGTGCGACGTCCTACACCCCCCCGCTTTTCGAACCGGCGTGATTCCGGCGGCACGGGGGCGGCGACCGGGCGCGGCCGAGCACCGGGGCGACGGCGCGCGTGACCGCGCTTCGACCCCGGAGCCGGGCCGGCGGGCGCGGGCCCCCGTGCGGTCGGCTGTGGGCAGGCGGCCGCAGGCTGTGCAACGGGTGGGATTCCGGTCCTCCGGGCGGCCCCGGCGACGTTCGCTGTCCGAACCGGCTGCCGCAGCCGCGGGCCCGGTTCAGGTGGCCAGTGGGTCCAGGACCAGGGGGGCGATCTTGCCCTCGAGCATGGCGCCCAGGCCCTGGACGGCGCAGATGTCCGGCCGCTCGGCGATGTGCACGGGCATGCCCGTCGCCTGCCGCAGCATCTGGTCCAGGCCCGGCAGCAGGGCGCTTCCGCCGACCATCATGATCCCGCGGTCGACCAGGTCGGCGACCAGGTCGGGCGGGCAGCCCCGCAGCACCTTGCCGATCCCGTCCAGCACCGCGGTCAGCGGGGTCTCGATGGCGTGCCGCACGGCGGCCGTGTCGACCTTGACCGAGCGGGCCAGACCGGTGGCGACGTCCCGGCCGTGGATCTCCGTCGACTCCGGGCCGTGCGGGGTGAGCCCGTTGCCGGACAGGGCCAGCTGCAACGGCCGTACGGACTGGCTCGGCAGCATCAGTTCGTGCTGGTGGCGCAGGTGCTGGACGATGGCGTTGTCCACGGCGTCACCGCCGACCGGCATGCGCTCGGCCGTCACGATCGACCCGAGGGAGAGCACGGCCACCTGCGTGGTCGCCGCCCCGCACACCAGGATCATGGTCGCCTCGGGACGTTCCACCGGCAGCCCGCAGCCGACGGCGGCGGCGATGAGCGTGTCGACCAGCTCCACCCGGCGCGCGCCCAGCCCCACCAGGGTCTCGATCGCGGCGCGCTGGGCGAGCGGATCGGCGTCGTGCGGGGTGCAGGCGGCGGCGCGCAGGCCCGGCTTGCGGCGCAGCGTGCGGCGGATCCTGTCGCCGAGCAGATGCCGCAGCATCCGCTGCGCCATCTCGATGTCGACGACGGTGCCGCCGGAGACGGGCCGTACGACGCGGATGTAACCCGGCGTCCGTCCCGTCATCCGCTCCGCGAGTTCCCCGACCGCGATCAGCGCGCCGCTGCGGGTGTTCACGGCGGCGGCGGACGGCTGGTCGACGACGAGACCGGCACCCTTGACGTAGACCCGGGTACGGGCCGCTCCCAGGTCGACGGCGAAGTGGCAGCGGCGCAACTGCTCCAGACTGGCTGTCACGGCAGATCCTCCCGAGTGCGCGGGCCTGCGGGCCGCCGGGCGGCGGACCTCATGACCATCCTGCGCGGATTCGGGGGCGTCCGCTCGTTATGGCTCGTCATGGAGGGCCGGTCGGGGGGCCGCCGAACGGGGGATGTCGAGTGCGGCGGGGCTGCCGGTCAGCCGTCGTGCAGCGCCCGCTTCATGATCTTCCCCATGTCGTTGCGGGGGAGCGCGGCGAGACGGTGCAGCACCCGGGGGCGTTTGTGCGGGGCCAGACGGCGGGCGACATGGTCGGCCAACTCCTCGAGGGCGGGCGGGGTCCGGTGGTCGGCGGGGACGATCCAGGCCACGATCCGCTCGCCCAGGTCGGCGTCCGGTTCCCCGGTCACCGCCGCCTCCCGGACCCCGGGGTGTTCCAGCAGCGCGTTCTCGATCTCCCCGGCGCCGATCTTGTACCCCCCGCTCTTGATCAGGTCGGTGGCCTTGCGGCCGACGATCCGGACATAGCCGTCGGCGTCGCGCACCGCCATGTCACCGGTGCGGAACCAGCCGTCGGCGGTGAAGGCGTCCGCGGTGGCGTCCGGCCGGTTCAGGTACTCGGTGAACAGGTTCGGGCCGCGCACCTGGATCTCGCCCACGGTCTCCCCGTCGTACGCCGTCACCGGCGTCCCGTCCTCCTCCACCAGACGCAGCTCCACACCCGGCAGCGGCACGCCCACCGTGCCGGGGCGGGCCTCGCCGTCCGCGCGGACGCTGGTGTTCATGAGCGTCTCCGTCATGCCGTACCGCTCGACGACCCGGCGCCCGGTCGCCGCCGCGATCCGCTCGTGGTCGTGCACGGGCAGCGCCGCCGACCCCGACACCAGCAGCCGCGCCCCGGCCAGGGCCTTGACCAGCTCCGGCTCGGCGGGCAGCGCCTCCGCGACGCGGTGGTACATCGTCGGCACCCCGAACAGCATGGTCGCGCCGCCGCTCAGTTCGCGGGCCACCCCCTCGGTGCTGAACCTGCCGAGGTGGCGCACCGAGCCGCCGCGGCGCAGCGGGCCCAGGACGCCCAGGACCAGCCCGTGCACGTGGAACAGCGGCAGCCCGTGCACCAGGACGTCGTCGCCGGTCCACTGCCAGGCGTCGGCGAGCGCGTCCAGGGTCGAGGCGATCGCGCGGCGGGGGATGACGGCGCCCTTGGGCGGGCCGGTGGTGCCGGAGGTGTAGACGACCAGGGCCGGGTCCTCGTCCCGCCCCCGGTCCTCGGGAAGGGGACGATCGCCCGGGACCCGGTCGGCCGGGTCGACGTCCAGGCGGGCCAGGCCGTCCAGCGGGGAGGGGAGGTTCTCGCCGGGGGCGGCGAGGACCAGGTCCGGGGCGCTGTCGGACAGGATGTGGCCGAGCTCCTTCCCACCCGACCGGGGGTTCAGGGGCACCACGGTCACCCCGGCGAGCAGCGCCGCGGTGACCGCGACCGCCGTCTCCAGGGTCGGCGTCGCCCAGACGGCGACCCGTCGCGCCCCCCGTACGCCGCCGGCCACCGCGCCGGCCGCGGCGGCGAGTTCCCCGTAGGTCAGTGAGCGCTCGCCGAACCGGAGGGCGGGCCGGTCGGCGGCCGGGGCGTCGGTCAGGGCCGGGAAGAGAGAGGACACGCGTCGTGCTCCTTAACCGTTCGGCTGTGCGGCCGTCGTCCCGGTTCTCGTTCCCCGGTACCACCGCGACCACGATTTCTCCGTACATCATCGACCGGACCGACGGTCGGACAGACCTCAGGGGGACGTTTCGCGGAAGATGCGGGAGTCGTCGTCGTTCACCGGGGGCGCTCCGGGGCGGCGGCCGTCCGGGAGGAACAGCACCGAGTTCACGTAGCGCGGACCCCGCAGCGGGCCGTAGGGCAGGACCCGGCGGAGCAGGCCGTGCGAGGCGACGTGGGAGGCCCTGGCCTGATGGGCCTCCAGCGGGAAGCGGTCCAGCGGGACCCAGGAGTCGGCGGGCAGCACCCAGCCGTCGTAGCCCAGCAGGGACAGATACGTCACCACGGGCGCGATCGGCTGGATGCGGGACTCCAGCTCCACGAACAGGGCCGGGCGGTCGCGGGCCAGGACGCCGGTGGCGCCGCGCAGCACCGCCGACTCGTTGCCGTCCACGTCGATCTTGATGAAGCCGACGTCCTTCAGGCCCAGTCCGTCCAGCGTGACGCAGGTGACGTCCAGGGCGTGGCCGTGGATCTCCCGGCGGACCAGGGAGGACACGCCCCGGTCGCCCCCGTCGTCCGGCGGGAGCCACAGCCGGGCGACGCCGGAGCGGTCCGAGGCGGCGGCACGGACCACGCGGACGTTCGGCGGGGAGCAGGCGGTGAGCAGCCGGGCCAGGTGAGGGACCGGTTCGACGGTCACCACGCGGCGGGCGCGCCGGGCCAGCCGGTGCGTCCAGGGGCCGTACCAGCCGCCGACGTCCACGGCGGTGTCGCAGTCCGGTGGGCACAGCTCGGCGAGCCGGGCCAGTTCGGGCTCGAAGCGGGGGTAGACGGCGCGGGCCGCGGCGGCCACCACCGGGGTGGGCAGGAACGGCGCCACACGCGCCGCGAGCGTGGTGCGCGTGGTGCGCGTGGTTCGCGGACGGTCGTTCCGGCCGTTCGTGGGTGTCACGGGGTCGCTCCCGGGGTGCCGGGATGCCCGGCGTGGTCCGCGGACGTGTGGCGGTCCGACATGTGTCCTTCGGACACACGGGCCAGCAGTCTCTCGTGTTCCTCGTCCGAGACCTGCTCGCCGGAGGACGGGAGCAACTGCGGGATGCCGTCGAGGACCGGATAGCGGCGGCGCAGGCGCGGGTTGTAGAGCGCCTCCTCGAGGCCGCCGTCCCCGGCCCCGTCCCCGGCCGTGGCGGCGGCGGTGAGCAGGTGCAGCGGGCCCTTGTCGAGCGGGCAGGCCAGGATCCTCAGCAGCGGGTCGTCGGGCTTCACGGTGGTGTCAACTCCTCGGTGGGGGTGGGAGATCCGGGGGCGGTGTCGTGCTTCGGCATGACCAGCAGTACGGCGACCGCGAGCACCGTGCCCGCCACCCGCAGGGCCAGCCGCAGCGGGTCGTCGGGCAGTTCCTCGCCGAACGACAGCGTGCCGAGCACCGCCGTGTACAGGCACGTCACGGTCGTGCACACCGGAACGATCAGCGAGGCCCGGCAGCGCTGGAGCGCCGCCTGCGACAGCACCAGGCCGAACGCGCCGGTGAACAGCAGCAGATACGGGTAGGGGGAGCGCAGCAGACCGAGCAGCGCCTCGCCGATGCCGCTGGTCGTCAGGTGGCTCGACACCCCCTTGATCGCGAGCGAGCTGACCCCGTAGAGCAGGCCGACGGCCACCCCGTACTCGACGCCGGTGGGCGGCATCCGGTGCGGGTGCCGGGCGCGGCGCTCGGCGGACCGGTAGAGCCACACCCCGGCCGCCAGCGACGGCACGCACACCAGCAGGATCAGCGGGTACGACGCGTCCCGGCCGACGGTGTCGGCGCCCGCGCCGCCCTCCCTCAGCGACAGCACCACCATCAGCAGCGCGAGCAGGACGGCGCCCAACGCGTACCGCTCCCGCACGGTGGTCCGCTCGCCGAGCAGCCGCGCCGACAGCATCACCAGGAGCACCAGGCCGGAGACGAACAGGCCCTGGGCGGCGGCGATCGGCAGGGTCCGGTACACGACGAGCTGGGCGCCGAAACCGGCGGCGAGGGACAGCGCGCCGACGATCCACAGCGGGCTGCCGAGCACCAGCCGCAGCAGCCGCGCCGGCCGGTGAACCGTTACTTCGGGCAGGCCGGCGAGCGCCCGCTTCTCCAGGACGAACCCGCCGCTGTACAGGACGTTCGACACCAGGGCGGCGGCCACTCCCCACCACATCGTTCCCGGCCCCCTTACGACCGACGGGCGTGCAGCAGCAGGATCGACGCGAGCGGTGGCCGGGCACAGGCCAGCCGGTCCAGCAGCCGCAGCGGACGCGGCACCCCGTGGAACGGAGCGCCTTCGAGGCGTACGACGGTGAAACCGGAGGCGGCGACGAACTCCCGCAGCGCGCGGGCGGTGTAGAGCCGCAGGTGCCCCACCACCTCCGAGCCCGGCCGGCCGTGGACACCGCGCAGGCTGACCTCGGAGAAGACCGGCTGCACCCCGGCCAGCAGCAGCGCCCTGTTGTACCAGGCGGCCAGATTGGGGGTGGACAGCATCAGATGGCCCCCGGGACGCAGCACCCGGTGGATCTCCTCCAGGGCCGCGTCCGGGTCGACGAGATGCTCGAGCACCTCGCTGAACAGCACCGCGTCTGCCGATCCGGAGGCGAACGGCAGCCCGCCGTCGGTGAGTTCGCCGCGCACCGCGTACGGCAGCCGGGTGCGGGCCCGGGCCAGGGCGTCCTGGGACCAGTCGACGCCGACGAGCCGGTGGCCGTGCAGGAGGGGCGCGGCGGTGGCCGCGGCGGAGCCGTCGCCGCAGCCGATGTCGAGGATCGTCGCAGGGCCACCGGCGCCGGCCGGGCCGAGCGCCCCGGCGAGCATCCGGGCCTGGCGGCGGCTGCGGGAGGGGCCCGAGGCCACCGGGACGGCGGGGTTCTCGTAGAAGTCGCGCAGGTCGCGGGGCGGGGACGCGGTGGTCGTCACGGGGTCGCCTCCGTGGAGTGCAGATGGTGCGCGAACAGGTCGCGCAGGTGGGCACCGTCGCCGGGCCCGAGCAGCGCGCGGGACCAGCGCACGGCCAGGTGCAGCCGGCCCGCGGTGGAGGCGGTGGTGAAGGTGAGGCCGCGGGGCATCCGGGCGGGGGCCGAGAACCACACCGCGTGCGCGCACCCGGCCTCCTCCCCGAAGTCCAGCGGGTACGGGATGCGGCCGATGTTGCTGAGCAGTGTCGTCGACGTCCAGGGCGCGGCGGCCCTGCGGACGGCCCGGGTGAGGGCGGCACGGACGGCGACCGGCGCCCAGGGCATGGTCAACAAAGCTGCCCCATGGCCCAGTTGCGGGCGGGGGAGCGCTTTCAGGGCGCGGGTGCGCAGAGCCGTGCGGTGCAGCAGGGCGGGCAGGTCGGAGGTGTCCAGCTCTTCGGGGGAGAAGGGGACCTCGACCAGCCGGGTGCCGTTGCCGATGGGCATCGTGGCGCCCCGGGGGCGGTCGTCCACCGGCATGGTGATGCGCAACGGGCGGACCGGGGCGCCGTGTTCGCGGTTCCAGTGGGCGAGGGTCAGGGCGGTGGCGACCATGAGCTGGTCGTTGACGGTGTAGGGGGAGCCCTGGGGCCGACGCGGCAACGGAAGCTCGGCGTGGAGCAGTCCGTTGCCGCGGCGGGAACCCGGCTGCGGGTCCGGGGTGCCGCGGGACACCCGGGCGGGCGGGGCCCACGGGGAGGGTGTGTCCGGCGCGTCCGCCCGCGGTGTCCCGGACGGCCGTACGGGCGGGGCGGCGGGCGAGTTGTCCCGGCCGCCGTAGATCTCGGCGGCGGTGGCCAGGATGCGCAGGCAGGCCGGGCCGTCGAGCGCCGTGTGGTGGAGGGTGAGGAGCAGGGCGGTGCCCGTCGCGGCGCCCGCGCGATCGTCCGCCCCGGGCTCGGTGTCGCCCGGGGCGTTCACCACCTCGAGGCGGATCGGCGGGGACGCCGTGAGCGAAGGAGCCACTGCCATGGCCCGGCTCCGGGCGTCTTGCAGGGAACCGGGACCCGGCGGCGGGAAGCTCACCACCTCCACGTCCGGCTCCTCGGTCAGCTCCCATTCGTAGCGGCGCCGGTACCAGGGGCCGGGGGCCTCGCGCATGAGGATGCGCGGGTGCCGGCGCAGCGCTTCCAGGAACGCCTTGCGCAGGCGGCCGGGATCCGGTTCCCCGGGGAGGCGCACCTCGATGAGCACCGTCTCCGGTTCCTCGTCCTGGACGCAGTGCCGGGACACCTCGTCCACCACGGGGAACGGGATACGCGAGGGAGCGGTCATCCGGTCTTGCCCCTTTCCGCCGGCCCGCCGCCCGCCGAGCCGTCCGAGCCGCCCGCGCCGTCCGTTCCCCGCACGCGGGGAAGCTGCTGCGTGGACTTCTCCAGGCCGGGCGGCGGCGAGTGCACCGGAACGCGGGGGGGCTCCGGGGGCCGCACGGCCGTGTCGTACCGCGCCGTGTCGTGTCCCGGACCGTCGGCGGCGCCGGGCCCGTAAAAGGCCGTCCCGGTCCCGTCCGTCCGGCCGGCTCCCCAGCCGTCCTCCCGGACCGTGCGTCCGGAGTCCGGTCCGCCGAGGCTCACCAGTGCCGCGAACAGGCCGGTCAGCGCCAGCAGTTGGGCCAGGTGCCCGTAGGCGCCCGCGCCCGCGCCCGCCGGCTCCCCGGCCCCGAAGGCCGCCACGATCCCCGCTCCCGCGAGGGCGGCCGCCGCCACCGGCACCAGCAGGGCGGCCCTGCGCCACGCGAGCAGCGCCAGCGCCGGGACCAGCAGCGCCCACCAGCCCGCGATCACCACGCCGACCAGCGTCAGCGCCACCGCGCCCAGCCACGGTCCGGGCGCCGGCGGTGCGGGCTGCGGCGCGTCGGCGTTTGCAGCGTTCTCGGTGGTCTCGGCGTTCTCGGCGTTCTCGGCCCTGCGGCGCCACAGCACCAGCCCGATCAGCACCGCGATCCCGACGCCGCCGCCGATCAGCGCGGCGTCGTACGTCGTGGCGGGACCGTAGGACAGCTTCACCGTGCCGCTCTCGCCCGCCGGGATCAGCCACCCCTGCTGCCAGCCGTCCAGCCGCACCGGCGTCAGTTCCTCGCCGTTCAGGGTGGCCGTCCAGCCCTTGTTGTGGTTCTCGTACGTCGTGAGGTACGAGGCGGCGCCCGAACCGACCGACAGCTCGCGCCGGTCGCCCAGCCAGTCCTCGACCGTCAGCTCGCGCCCGGCCGTCGAGGCGTCCGGCACGGTGCCGCGGCTCAGGGTCAGGGCGGTGACGGTCAGCGGGCCCGCGTCACCGGCCTCGACCCGGTGCCGACCGGCGGACAGCTCCAACTTCGTTTCTGTATCGCCCTCCTGGCAGAGCGTCACCTTGACCGGACGCCGCTCCACCAGATCCCCCACCGTCCCCTTGACGCCGGTCTCGTGCAGCTGACCGTCGACGGCCAGCACCGGTCCCTCGCCGCACGCCAGGGTGAACTCCCGGTCGGCGGACGGCTGCGGGGTGCGGTACTCGTCGAGCGCCGGAACGTAGACCTCCGTCAGGCCCACCGGCAGGTCCAGGTCCTCGCCGACGACGGGGTTGTGCAGGGTGAGCGGTGCGGTGCGGGTGATCGTGATGTCGAGCCGGTCCGTGGTGATCGCCGGGAAGCGGACCATGCCGTTGTCGTCGACCCCCGCGATCGCCGCGCCGTCCGGGGAGCTGATGTGCACCTCGGTCGGCCTGGTGGACAGACCCCCCGCAGCGGCCAGCACGACCTCGTCGACGGGCTGCTCGCCCTCCCAGCTCAGACGGACGACCGGCCGGTCGCCCGCGATCCAGGCGGTGGTCAGGTCGCCGTCGGTGAGGTTGCGCGCGGTCAGGCCCGCACCGAGGCGGGCGGTGGAGTCGGCGGTGGCGGTGATCCGGGCCCGCTGCTCGGGCGCCACCTCGTACAGCAGGCGGTCCAGCGCTTCACCCGGCACGGCCACCGCGCTCGCCGCGACCTCGTACGTGCCCGCCGTGCCCGTGGTGAACAGGCGGTGCAGCCCGTTCTCGGTGCCCGTGGGGGACAGCCCGGTCGGGTCGGCCGAGCGGTGCAGCGAGACGACCTGGGCGGCGGCGGTCGACTTCTCCGAGTCCGTGGGCAGCCGCAGCAGTCTGGTCACCCGCACGTCCGGCAGGTCGATCTCGGAGAAGCCCGCGCCGCCCAGGCCGGTGTGCCGCGAGACCGAATCGACGATCGTCAGCTTCATCCAACGCGTCTCACCCGCAGGCGCCTTGACGTCCTGCTTGGTTCCGTTCGCCTGGAGGAAACTGGTCTCGGAGCCCTGCTCCGTCTCCACCCGCACCCTGGTCGCCGCCGCTCGCACACCGTCCTGCGGCAGCGGGGTGATGCCGAGGGAGTCCGGCATCTCGTAGCCGTCCTCGAAGGCGATCCGCAGCCACTGCCCGTCCGGCGAGCCGGCCGAGCCCTCCGCCCAGGCCGTGTCCGGGTTGCCGTCGAAGGCGTTCACCGGGTCGTACTGCGGCAGATGGAACAGCCAGTTGCCGTACGAGGACGCCGACACCGAACGGGCGCCGCGCAGTTCGGCCACCGTCTGGTGTTCCAGGCCCGCCGTGGGGAGGATCTGGTGCGGCCGCTCACCCGCGTCCTGCACGGCGTCGGGCGCGTTGCGCTCGCCCCGGGTGTACGTGTACGACGTGTTGGAGTTGACCAGGCCGAACCGGGTGTCCGCGTACCGCATCCCGTCGCCGGTCACCTGCACGGGCGGGGTGCCGAGCCCCGGGTGGCCGTCGCCGGTCAGCACGGCCGGCCGGCCGCGCAGCTCGCCGGCCAGCGGCAGCAGCGCCTCCGGGCCGCCGGAGACCACGGCGGTGTCAGCGATCGGGGCCAGCGAGGCCTGCCCCGGACGCCGGACGTCCGCCCCGGTCGGGCGGTAGATCTCCACCGCCCGCTGCCGCGGGTACAGCCCCTCGACCTGGAGCGGGGTGCCGTTCGCGATCACTCCGCCGGTCGAGACCGGACCGAGTCCGGTGACCCGCTCGTACCCGGACTGCTCCAGGGTGCGCTTGACCGTCGTGGTCGGCACCTGCCCGACCTGGTCGGGGTCGAGGTCGTTGCGGACGACGACGTAGTACAGGCCCGCCCGGCTCAAGTAGTCCGCGAGTCCGGGGACTTCGGCGCCGGTCAGCAGGGCCTGCTCGACCGCGTCCAGGGCCCGCCGGTTGCCCGGAGTGCCGAACGGCACGTAGTCGCGTTGCGCCCAGCGGGAGTTCGCGACCACGTCCAGCGGCTGGTCGATGGTCGAGCCCCAGGTGTGGATGCCGTGCGCGGTCGCCGGCACCACGAGGGCCCGGGAGTCGGGGGAGTGCTTCTCCAGCCAGTCGGCCGTGGCCTGCCAGTACTTGGGGATCTCCTGGAACGAACCGGGGTTGAGGATCGACCCGTTGAGGTACGGCCACATCAGCCCCGGCAGGACCAGCACCGCGGCGACCAGCGGCGCGAGGCGCCGGCCGCGGACCCGGCGGGCCCCGCGCGCCTCGGCGGCCACGCCCACCAGGTGGGCCAGCCCCAGCACCAGGGCGAGCGCCAGGCCCGTCTGGAACTTGTAGATGTTGCGGAACGGCGACAGCCAGCCGTCCAGCCAGTCCTGCACCACCGAGTGGAACGGGGCGCCGAACGCGCCGCCGTACCCGGCGAGCAGCACCAGCACCGTCACCAGCACCGTCAGCACCAGCCAGCGCCGCTCCGGCAGGTCCCGCCGGGCCAGCCCCGCCAGGCCCAGGCCGGCCGCCAGCGCCGAGCAGACGATCACGAGCACCGAGGAGGCGACCGTCCAGCCCGCGGGCAGCCACGCCTCACCGAAGTGCAGATACCCCACCCAGTTCCCGGCCCCGCGCAGCGCCTCCGTCGCCGACATGGTGTCGGTCGTGGTCCGCGCGGTCTCGATGTAGGGCAGGAAGTTCTCGCCGTACACACCGAGCAGCAGCAGCGGGATCCACCACCAGGCGGTCGCCACTGCGACCGCGGGCGCCCACCAGCCGATCAGTCTCCACCGGCGCGGTCCCGGCGGCCGGGACAGCAGGTACAGGCCCACGGGCAGCAGCGACGCCAGCGTCGAGGCCGCGTTGACCCCGCCCATGAACGGGACCAGCAGCGCCGAACGCAACGCCGCGACCCGGGGCACGTACCGCTCGTCGGTCAGCGGCAGCAGCACCCACGGCAGCAGCGCGCCCGGCAGGGCGGCGGCCGACGTCGAGCCGATCACCGTCGTGAACAGCGGCCACAGCGCGTACGCCGTCGCCGCGAGCAGCCGGGACGCCCCGTTGCCCACGCGCAGCCGTTCCGCCAGGCGCAGCGCGCCCCAGAACGCGACCGACACGATCAGCGACAGCCACAGTCGCTCCGCCAGCCACACCGGGAGCTGCACGAGGTCGGCCAGCCAGTAGAACGGCAGCATCGGCCACAGGTAGCCGACGTACTGGTTGTGGACCCCGCCGAACGATCCCTGGTCCTGCCAGAGCTGGCCCAGGTCGGCCAGGAACCGGCCCGGGTCGACGGTGACACCCAGCTTGGTGTCGAAGGTCTGCCGCCCCGGCTGCACCGCCAGGAGGAGGGCGAACACCACCGCCCAGAAGCCCAGCAGCCAGCGCCGCGATCGCGGGCCCCGGGGCGGGCCCGCGGCGGTCGCGGTACGGGGGACGGCTGCCGGAGGGGGAGCCTGGACCGTGGTCGTCATTCGGGACACCGCCGGAGGATGAGGAGGAGGTTCCACGTAGCGAACTCACGCAGACCGGGCACCTTGACCACGGCCTCGGTGAGGAACGGCCAGTAACGGGAGCGCGCCGAGACGATGCGTACGTCGGCGCGGCCACGTACCTGCCGCAGGGTGGTGCCGATGTGCACCGGGAAGAGGTTCTCGCCGAGCGTGTGCTTGGCGGGCCTGCCGGTGCGGCGCCGGTAGCGGGCGCGGGCCCGCTCGGCGCCGAGGTAGTGCCACGGGGCCCATTCGTGCCCGCCCCACGGCGACAGCCAGTTGGTGAACGACACGTAGATGAGCCCGCCCGGCCTGGTCACCCGGACCAGCTCGCTGAGGAAGGTCTGCGGATCGGCCACGTGCTCCAGGACGTTGGAGGAGAACGTCACGTCCGCGGCTCCGTCGCACAGCGGCAGCAGATAGCCGTCCGCGAGGACGGTCCCCTCGGGCGGCTTCTCGGCCAGCTCCCGCGCGTCCGGCTCGAACAGGAAGGCGTCCGCGCCGCGGCGGCGGAACTCCTCGGTGAAGTGCCCGCTGCCACCGCCGACGTCGACCACGACGCGGCCCGCGACGGGCCCGCCGTACGCCTCGACCTGGTCGGCGGCGTCCCGGGCGAGCAGCGAGTAGCAGGCGTCGGGGTCCTCCTGCTCCCGCATGAAGGCACGGAACAGGGCGAGGGAACGGCGCGGGGAGGGGTCCTTCGGCACGCCGCCCCCGACCCTGCCGCTCATGTCTTCGCCGCTCATTCCTCTGCCGCCCGGTCCCGTATCGGTCATGCCCCTGTCAGTCATATGTCTGCCGCTCATGGCCGATGACTTCGCACCGCCTCCGCCGCCACCGCGCCGAACCGCCGCACCGTGCGGCCCCAGCGGAAACGGGCGGCGTGGTTCCCGGCCGCCTTGCCCATCAGTTCCCGGCGGGCACCGGCCAGGGCGAGCGTGCACCAGGCCGCCGCGAACGAGGACTCGCCGCGGGCCAGCACGCCGGTCTCGCCGTCCACCACGGAATCCCTGAGCCCCGGCACGTCGAAGGCGACGGTCGGGGTCCCGCGGGTGGCCGCCTCCGTGACGACCAGCCCCCAGCCCTCCACCGCGGAGGGGTGCAGCAACAGCCAGGCCGCGCACAGCAGACGGTGTTTCTCCGCCTCGGAGACGTGTCCGGTGAACTCGACCCCAAGGCCGGCGAGGCGTTCGAGGCGTTCCCGCTCGGGGCCGTCGCCGACGATCACCAGCCGGCCGCCGGTGACCGGCCGCACCCGTTCCCACAGCCGGAGCAGCAGATCGATCCGCTTGTACTCGACGAGCCGGCCCACCGCCACGAAGAGCGGCTCCGGGGAGCGCCCGGTGCGCGGACCGGGCTCCTCCACACCGTTGTGCACGACCCTGATCCGCTCGCGGGGCACACCGATCCCGTGCAGCGCGTCCGCGGTCGACGGGGAGACGGCGACCAGCAGCCCGTGCCGCCGGGCACCGGTCAACGCCCAGTGCTCGAGCCTGCGCCCGATCCGCGCGGCCGGAGCCAGCGGACCGCCGAAACGCATGTGCCACAGGTCGGTGTGCACATGGTTGACCAGGCACAGCGTCGGCCCGCGATGCCACATCGGTGCCAGGTACGGCATGCCGTTGCAGACCTCGACCAGCAGGTCGCAGTCGCCGACCTGGCGGGCGAAGGCGGAACGGGCCCGCAGGAAGTGACTGTAGGCGCCGCCCGCCGACACCACGCGGTAGTCGCGGACGGGGGTCGCCGGGCCCCCGCACAGCAGGGTGACCTGATGGCCCATGCGGCTCAGGCCGTCGGCGAGCCGGTCGACCAGCAGCTCGGAGCCACCGGCGGAGGGGTTGTCCAGGTCGCGGTGGGCGAGGAAGACGATCCTGCGGGGGCCGGGGGGCACCGCCGGAAGCACCTGCGGAACGCCGGGGAGCGCGGTGCGGTGGGGCTCCCCCCGCTTGAGGGAAGCCGGGAGCGGGGGAGAGGACGGTACGTGCTGGGGCATCGGTGCTCCAACTCGTCTTGGGGTCATGCGTGGGGTACGCGGGGCACGTGCGGGTCGGACCGGGACGCGCGGCGCGGGCAGTGCTGCCGAGCGCGCGCGGTGTCGGAGGTACGGGGAGTCAGGAGGTACGGGGAGTGTCACGAGGCGCAGGGGGTGCGGAACGTGGTGGCGCGGAACGGGGAGGAATTCGGACGGGCGGGGTGGCGTCGGCCGGAACTCGAATGCTTCGGGAGAGCGCGCGTGCTCTCCCCGGACGTGGACTGTGCATGGCTTGTGCACGGGGTGGGGATGGACAGTTTTCGCCCAGACGTCCCCCAGGGCTACTCACCGGGATGACAATTTCTGACCTTGTCGACTCGGAAGTCACTCCGGTTCGTGAGTGTCTACCGAGCAGTACCGGGCAAACCGGGACGCTCTTCTTCCTTCCTGCCACGTGCCACCAGAATCCCTCCGGTCACCGCGAGCACGAATCCCGCCACGGCCGCGCCGACCGGAAGGGTCTCTCCCACCATGCGCAGCTGTCCGCTGTCGCGCTTCGCCTGCCGCACGGCCTCCTGCTGCGTCGCGGTCGTGAACGCGAGCTTCTCCGCGTCCAGCAGGACCGCCGCGTCCTCGTCCCCGCCCGGTGCCCGCAGCGTGCGCCGCGGGCCGGTCTGCGCGTAGATCACCCGGCCGGTGGCCTGGTCCACGACCAGCTCGAGACCGTGGTTGGAGTACCACTCCTCGGCCAGCACCTGCGGGCGGTCCGGCTCGTCCACGAGGGTGCCCGGCACCAGCCGGGTACCGGTCTTCGTCGCCGGTACCGAGGCGGTGAACCGGTAACCCGTGTACCCCTGGACCTTCTCGGTGCCCCGGTAGCGCATCACGACCGTGTCGCCGAGGGTGTTGTCCCACCACTGGTAGGAGCGCTTCTGCACGTCGAAGGGGAACTTGAGGTACGCCTCGCCCTCGATGCGGGGCTTCTCCTCGCAGCAGTGGACCGGCTTCGTGGTCCTGCGGTCCAGCACCCAGCGGTGCGGGGAGAAGTCCAGCGCGTCGTGCGGATCGGCGGCCGGCAGCGAGGCGTCGGTGTCCACCGTGGTGATCACGTCCCACACGGCGTTCCCGCTGTCCACGCTCGCCTCGACGTTCCCGCGCACCCGCTGGGTGACGGTGATCGCCTGACCCGGCACGGTCTCGACCCGGTCGAGGTCGAACACGCTGCCCCGGCCGGTGTAGACGGCGGTGGTGTCGATGTCGACCGGGTTCACCGCGGCACGTGGCTGCACGTACCAGGCCAACAGGGGGGCCAGCACCAGCAGGAACGTTCCGAGACCGAGCACGACCAGGGAAAGGGGGGAGGCTGTACGGCGCATCCGGGCACTCCAGAGGCTTGGGACGGATCGGCGCTGACAGGCCGGATCCGTAGAGGAAAACGCGCGTGCGAGAGGGGCGGAGCCATCCGGCACCCCCTGCGGGCCGGGACCGAACTCCCTCTGGGCCGGGAACCGTAAACGCCCCTTGACGGAGTGTCAATGCGCACTCGACACTGGGGAACGACGGACAAGGGTGGCGGAACGCGCTTTCGGGGGGTGGGGAAATCCTCCGACCAGAGAGGCTGACCCTGAGATGTCCAGACTGCTCGCCGCCGCGCTGACGGTGGCGCTCGCCTCGGCCCTCGCCGTGGGCGCGGCGCTCGGCGTGGTCGCGCTGCTCGATGTCACCCCCGACCAGCCGAACACGCCGTTGATCACCTACGAGCACGCCGGTCAGGGAGCTGGCGGGTGACGGCGACCACCACCGTCCCGGCCCGCTCCGCCTGGCGCGACGTCCCGCGCTCCCAGGTGCACCGGTTCGCCGGGATCGCCATGGCCGAGGCACCGGCACTCGCCGAAGAGATCATGAGCGAGATCCAGCGCGAGTACCCCGAACTCCCCGTCGTGCTCGACGACTCCGGCGAACCGATGGCTCTCATCGGCATCCGCCGCGCCATCGAGGTGTTCGTGCAGCACCTGGAGCACGCCGACTACTCGGCGGGCCGCCCCACGGCACCGCCCGGCCTGTTTCACGACTTCGGGCGCGGTGAGGGCCTGCACGGACGGTCGCTGGACTCGCTCCAGGCGATCTACCGGCTCGGTGTCCGCATGGCCTGGCGGCGGCTCGCCGAGATCGGCCAGCGCATCGACATCCCGCCGCCCGCCATGTACGAACTCGCCGACGCGGGCTACGCGTATCTGGACGGACTGGTCGACCAGTCCGTCCGCGGCTACGCCGAGGCCGCCGCCCGGCAGGCGGGTGAACGGCTGCGGCTGCAGCGCCGGCTGATGGAACTCCTGCTCACCGAGCACCACCGGGGCGATCCGGCCGAAGCGCTCGCCGAGCGGGCCGCCCGCGTCGGCTGGCCGCTGCCCGGGAAGGTCGCGGTGGGCGTCCTCAGGCGCCCCGCCCGGGAGGCGGTGGCGCCCGCCGTGGGGTCGGAGGTGCTGCTCGACATGGAGTACGAGCAGCCTCGCATGATCGTCCCCGAACCGGACGCCGCCGGCCGCCCCGAACTGCTGCACCGCGCGCTCACCGGCTGGTCCGGCGCGATCGGACCGCCGGTGCCGCCGGCCGACGCGGCGAAGTCGCTGCGCTGGGCCGAGGCCGCCCTGCTCCTGATGGAGCGCGGGCTGCTGCCCGCCGACGAGGTGCTGCACTGCACCCGGCACACCCAGGCACTGGTGCTGCTCCAGCCCGAGGAACTCATCGACGACCTCGCGCTCAAGTGCCTCGCCCCCCTGGCCCACTGCACCCCCACGAACGGGCGGCGGCTCGCGGAGACGCTGCTGGCGTGGCTGGAGACCCGGGGCGGCGCGCCCGAGGTGGCGGCACGGCTCGGCGTGCACCCGCAGACCGTCCGCTACCGGCTGCGGCAGATCCGCGAACTGTGGGGCGACGAGATCGACGACCCGGACCACCGCTTCGAACTGGAACTGGTCCTCCGCGCCCAGCGGCTCCGCGGCGAACTGGGCGAACCCCGCCCCCGGGGGTGACCGGCGGTGCCCGGTGGGGCCATGATCCCGCCGGGCACCGCCGGCCATTGCCCGGGGTGGTCCGGATGACTAGCCTGTGTTCGTCATTCCGGCCGCCTGTTGAAATATCGAACAGGCTGAGACAGACAGGGAGGGGGCCGGTCGTGGGACGCCTCGTACCAGCCGTGACCCGGGCTCTCGACATCCTCGAGCTCTTCCTCGACGGGGACGGGACGCTCTCCGCCCCCGACATCGTGCGCAGGCTCCAACTGCCGCGCACCACCGTGCACGAACTGGTGACCACGCTCGCCGCGCGGAAGTACATCGTCCCGGTGACCGGCCGGCCCGGCCGCTACCGGCTCGGCGTACGGCCGTACCAGCTCGGCGCCCGCTACGCCGAGCACCTCGACCTCGCCGCCGAGGGCCAGCAGGTGGCCCGGTCCGTCGCCGAGACCTGCGACGAGACGGTGCACGTGGCGATCCTGGAGGACACCGACGTCATCTACATCGCCAAGGTGGACTCCACCCACGCGGTGCGGATGGTGTCGGCGGCCGGCCGCCGGCTGCCCGCCCACTGCACCTCCGTGGGCAAGATGCTGCTGGCCTCCCTCCCCGAGCGGGAACTCGCCGCGCGTCTGCCCGCCGACGCCGAGCTGGCCGCGATGACCCCCGACAGCATCACCGACCCGGCCGCCCTGCGCGAGGCCCTCGCGCAGATCCGCGCCCGGGGCGTCGCCGTGGAGAGCCGCGAGTCCAACCCGGACGTCAGCTGCGTGGCCGCGCCGGTCCGCGACCGCACCGGGCAGGTGGTCGCCGCGCTGTCCGTCTCCGTGCCGATGATCCGCTGGAGCGAGGAGCGCCTCACCGAACTGGAGCAGCTCGCCGTCAAGGGCGCCGACGACCTGTCCGAGCGGCTCGGCCACCGGGGGGCCTCATGACCGACGGCACCTCCTACGAGGTCGCGGTCCGCGCGGAGTCCGTTCTCGGCGAGGGCCCCACCTGGGACCCGGCGACCGGCCGGCTGCTGTGGATCGACATCCTCAACTCCCGGATCCACACCTACGATCCGGCCACCGGCCGGCGCACCCTGCGCCGGACCGAACAGCACGTGGGCGCCGTCAAGCCCCGCGCGGGCGGCGGCCTGGTCCTCAACCTGCGCGACGGGATCGGCCTGCTCGACCCCGACGACACCTTCCGCTGGCTGCGCCACGAGCCCGTCCCCGGCCGCCGCGGCAACGACGCCGCCGTCGCCCCCGACGGCACGCTGTGGGCCGGCACCATGCGCTACGACGAGACCGCCGGCGGCGGCACCCTCTCCCGGGTCACCGGCGACGGCACGGCCGAGGTCGTCCTCGACGACGTGACGGTGAGCAACGGCACCGGCTGGAGCCCCGACGGCCGCCTGATGTACTACGTCGACACCCCCACCCGCCGCATCGACGTCCTCGACGTCGACGCCGCCTCCGGCTCGGTCACCGGCCGCCGCCCGCTGGCCGCGATCGAGGACGGAGCGGGATTCCCCGACGGTCTCACCGTGGACGCCGAGGGCTGCGTGTGGGTGGCGCTGTGGGACGGCGCCGCGGTCCGCCGCTACACCCCGTCCGGAGCCCTGGACCGGGTGGTGGAACTCCCGGTCCCCCGTGTCACGGCCTGTGCCTTCGGCGGCCCCGGCCTGAGCGACCTGTACGTCACCACGGCCCGTGTGGGCCTGCCCTCCCCGCCCCCGCTCTCCGGCTCCCTCCTGGTGATCCCGGACGCGGGCAAGGGACTCGCCCCGCCCGCGTTCGCGGGCTGACGACGCACCCCGGCCGCCGTACCCCACGCCCCTGCACCCCAGGGCTCACACCCCCGTACGGTCCAGCCGCTCGAGGACCTTCCGCTCGCCCGGGGTCAACGGCGGTTCGGTCGACGGGGGCAGGGGGGAGCCGGTGAGGGCGGCGAGGGCCGCGGTGGGACGGAACACGCGGGTCGCCGGTGCGCGCAGGCTGGTGACGTCCCAGAGCGCCGAGGCCGCCGGATAGGAGCCGGTGGCCGCCCGCGTCACCCGCCGCGTGTACGCCGAGACGACCCGGTCGGCGGCGGTCGGCGCACCGCCGCGCACCCCCGGGTACAGCACGTCCTGACTGACCGCCATGGACCAGGCCCCCTCCGCCGACCGTGCCGCACCCCGCAGCGTCCGCCGGGCGAGACCGGGCGCGCCGAGGTCGCCGCCGGCCCGCTCCAGCTCCCGGCCGAGCACCCGCGCGCCGAACGCGGCCACCGACATGCCGTGCCCGTACGCGGGGTTGAACGTGGCCAGCGCGTCCCCGAGGACCACGAAGCCGTCCGGCCACCGCGGGAGCTTCTCCAGATACCGCCGCACATTGCTGGTCGACCGGCTCAGGTGCACGTCGGTGAGGGCTTCTGCACCGGAGACCAGCCGCCCCACGATCGGGTCGGGCAGGTCGAGCATGTACCGCAGGAAACCCTCCGGGTCCGACGGCGGCTCACCACCGCGTGAGCCGCCGCAGCTCACCAGCCACCGGCCGCCCTCGATCGGCATGACCATCGCGCTCCGTGCCGGCCGGGACGCGAACGGGTCGGCCTGCACGATCGTCAGCGGGAACAGCTCCGCGCCGTCCGGCACCCGGTAGATGCGCGTCGCGTTGACCAGGCCGGAGTCCACGGTCCGTGCCCGGACGCCGGACAGTCCGAGCCCGTCCAGCCAGCTCACGACCCGCGTACCGCGTCCGCTCGCGTCGACCACGAGGTCGGCGTCGAGGTCCTCCTCCCCGGCCGGGTCCCCGCCGGGGGCCGCCACCCGCACCCCGCGCACCCGCCCGGCGGTGCCCGTCAGCCCCACCGCCGCCGCCTTGCGGATCTCCACCTGCGCGTGTTCCTCCAGCACCGCGGTGCGTATCACCCAGTCCAGCAGGGCCCGGCTGCACGTCAGCATGGTCGGCCCCGGGCGCCGCCAGCGCCGGAGCCAGCCCTCGGAGGTGCGGGCCAGCATGCCCGAGCTGAGGGAGATCTCGTGCGCGCCGGCGGCGAGCAGCCGCCGCCGCGGGCTCACGCCCGGCAGCAGTTCCTCCATGGCGTCCAGCCCGCCGGCCATCAGCAGATGCGCGTGGCGTCCCTGCGGCAGGCCCCGGCGGTGCTCCGGGCCCTCGGGCAGGTCGTCGCGGTCCAGCACGACCACCTCGTCCACTCCGGCGTCGGACAGGGCGGCCGCGGCCAGCATGCCGGCCAGCCCGGCACCGATGACGACAGCTCTACGCGACATGGGGCTCCTCGGGTTCTTTCATGGATCCGGTCATGGAGGTCCGCGCCGCGCCGTCGTACGCGGAAGGCGCCGAAGGCGCGTTGCTCGTGGTGGCGGCCGGGACGGCCCCGTTCAAAGCCTGGGCCAGTTCCACCAGCCCGCTCGTGCCGGAGACCTCGGTGGCGTGCAGCCGGTAGCCGGCGTCCGTCTCGGGCGGCTCCTCGCGGGCCGCGGCCCGGCGCGCGGCGTCGGTGAGCATGGCCGCCTCCGCCGCCAGCCGGGCCTCGTACGGGGAGCGGCCGGCGGCCAGGGCGGTGTCCCGCACCCGCTCACGGACCCGGTGGTCGAAGTACGGCGCCAGGGCGAGCAGGGCGTCGTGGATGGACACCTCACGCCACTGCAGCCGGACCTGGGGGAGCTGCCACCAGTCGGTGGGCGGCTCGGGGGCGGTGGACGCCGACCGCACCAGGTACCACAGCGGGGCCAGCCGCCGGTGGTCGCGCAACCCCCGCCACTGGGCACGGGCCGGCGGCACCAGCCTCGGCAGCGCGAAACCCGCCGAGCAGACCACCGCGCCCAGCGACGCCATCGGCGGGGCGACGTGGGTGGACAGGAAGTCGAGGTCGTGTCCCGTCCAACGGGCCACGACCGCCGTGTACTTGGCCAACTGGAAGCCCACCACGTCCAGCAGCGTGCCCAGCAGGATCAGCCGCAGCCCGGTCCGCAGCAGCCCGGTGACCTCACGGGCCCACCGCAGGCACATCGCGCACATCACCAGCGTGGCCGCGCTGTGCCCGACCAGGTACAGCAGGATCATCTCCCGCATGAACGGGGTGTTCGCGTAGTAGGTGTCGAGATCGGTCAGCCGCTCCGTGCCCGCGTCGGCCAGCGCGAACAGCGCGACGATGGCGAGCACCACCAGACCGTAGGCGGTCACGCTGCGCAGCACCATGCGCCGTACCCGCTCGCGGGGCCCGCCCCGCCAGTTGACCAGCAGGACGAGCATGGCGCAGCTGTACGCGGAGAGCATGCCGTAGGTCATCGGCGCACCGAAGTTGGGGACGCCGGTGAGACCGTTGACGGCGGCCAGGGTCGCCGGGGCGGCGCAGACGAAGACCATGGCGCCGAGGACGATCGCCACACAGGTGGACAGGGTCAGCGGCTTGCGCAGGGCGGTGCGCGGGCGGCGCAGCACCAGGAGGGAGGACATCCCGAACACGAACGCCGCCAGGTACACGACGAGACTCACACGGCACCACTCCCGGCGCCCGTCCTGGCCGTGCCGGCGGGCATGCCGCTCCGCGCCGCCGGCGGACCCGGCATCACCGGCGCCGGTGCCAGGTCCGGTGTCGAGTCCGGTACCGGGTCCGCCGGTGCGGTGCCGGCCAGGGCGTCGGCGATCCGGACCAGTCCGGCCGGTCCCGGAACCCGGCCGAGGAGCCGTCCGGAGCCGTGGGTCGGCGGGACCCGCCCGGGGTCGGCCTCGTCCCGTACCGCGGTGACGATCACCGCGGCCCAGGCGGCCGCCTCGGCCCACTGGGCGTCGGCCGTCGTCTCGAGCGCGAAGGCACGGGTCCGGTCGAACAGGCCCCGGTCGAAGTAGGCGTCCAGGTGGCTCAGCGCGTTGTGGATGCTGGTCTGACGCCACACCAGGCGGGCGGCCGGGGAGGCGAGCCGGGGCCGGGGCAGCCGCAGCGTCCGGCGGACGAGCAGGTCGTCGAGTGCCCGCTCCAGCGGTGCGAGCCGGGCGTACGTCCGGCGGGCCCGCCGCCACCGGGTCACCCTGGGTGTCACCAGCGGCGCCAGCACCCCCGTGACGGTCAGCAGGGCGCCCAGCCCGGCGGCGGCCGGGGAGACGGTGGTCCCGAGCGCCGACCAGTCCCGGCCGGACCAGCGGGCGGCCACCGCGACGAGCTTGGCCAGGCTGTAGCCGGCGCCGCACAGCGCGCCCGCCCCCATCAGGGTCAGGCCCACCCGCAGCCCGCCCCGCACCCGGCGGGCCCAGCGCAGCGACGACACGGCGGTCACGGTCACCGCGGCGAGGTGCGCGACCAGGTACAGCACGATCATCTGGGCGATGTACGGGGTCGTCGCGTAGTAGGTGTCCAGGTCGGTGCGGCGTTCCACCGGCGTGTCACCGAGGGCGAAGGTCACCGCGATGCCGGCCAGGACACAGAGGTAGGCGAGCAGCCAGCGGCGGGCCGTGCGGCGCACTCCGGGCCCGCCGCGCCAGTGGACGACGAGGACCTGGGAGGCGGCGCAGTAGGCGGTGATCGCCGCGTACGTCAGCGGCGCCGCGAGGTTCGGCACTCCGCTCAGCCGGTTGATCGCGCCGACCGTCGGCGGTGCCCCGAGGAAGAAGCACAGCCCGGCCAGCCCCAGCACCGCGCAGATGGCCCGCAGATACGGGTCGCGCCGGTGCCGCAGCAGATCCGGGGCCCGCACCAGCAGGCCGGTCCAGAAGGCCCCGCAACTGACGTAGTTGATCAGGCCGTTCATCGTCTCGTCCCGCGGTGGTTGAGCGCGGCGCCGATGCGTCCGGCGAGGTCCTGCGGTTCCCCGGAGCCGCCGCCCTCCGCGGCGAACACGGAGTCGGTGGAGGCCTCCAGCCAGGTGCGCAGCCGACGGCCCATCAACATGCCGAAACGATCGGCCTCCTGCTCCTCGGCCAGGCTGAAGTCGGTGCGTGCGGCGACGGACTGGACGGAGCCGTCGGACGCGGACGGGGAGGTGGTCTGCCGCCGGTTCATGTGCCACACCTCGTGGCAGAAGATCACGATCTGGTGCCACACCGCGGCCCGCTCGTCCACCACCACGTAGTCGTGGTTGTCCCGCTCCAGCCACAGCCCGCTCGCGGTGTGCGGCGGGAACGCCGCCCGGTGGACGCGGACTTCACGCCCCCGCCAGGCGCCGACGGAGGCGACGAGCGCCTGGAAGAGAACCTCGGGCTCCGCCGGGACCGGCACCCGGATGGGATCGATGAGGGCGTCGGCGAGGCGACGCATCTCCTTCCTGGTGCGCACCGTTGTCTCCCTCGTCTCACTCGCCTCCTCGGCCCCTCGGAGGTGATCTCAAGGCCGTTCGAGACTACGCGTCGTCCGTGTCCACGTCATGCGAACCGGTGACGCCCCGCCACCACGGGCGGGCGCGCGAACCGGGGCCGGGCCCCGAGTTCTCGTCCGAACCATTGACGTGTCCCCGCTCGGCCCTTACGGTCCGTTCGAAGTTACGGGCGTCCTCCGATATTTCGAACAACCCGTGTGAGGTGCGGCCCGTACGGGCGTGACTCCTCCGACCACGACCTCCCGACGGATGGGGCAGGGCATGGGACGACCTGGTCTGGATCGCAGGCACCCACCGGCCGCGGCGGGCGTCGCGCACACCGGCCTCGCCGACCGGTGACGCCCACCGCCGTACCCGCACCGGCACCCGTGCCCGCACCGGCCGTGCGGACACGGGCGAACCCCCGAAAGGACAAAGATGCGCACCGCCCGTTTCACCCTCGACCCCGCCTTCACCGTCGGCCCGGTCGACCCCCGCCTCTTCGGCTCCTTCGTCGAACACCTCGGCCGCTGCGTCTACACCGGCATCCACGAACCCGGCCACCCCACCGCCGACGCCGACGGCCTGCGCACCGACGTCCTGGACCTGGTCCGCGAACTCGGCGTCACCGCGATCCGCTACCCCGGCGGCAACTTCGTCTCCGGTCACAGGTGGGAGGACTCCGTCGGCCCCGTCGAGGACCGCCCGCGCCGCCTCGACCTCGCCTGGCACTCCACCGAGACCAACCGCTTCGGCCTGTCCGAGTACATCTCCTTCCTGCGGAAGATCGGCCCGCGGGCCGAGCCCGTGATGGCCGTCAACCTCGGCACCCGGGGCGTCACCGAGGCACTCGAACTCCAGGAGTACGCCAACCACCCCGCCGGCACCGCCCTGTCCGACCTGCGCGCCGCGCACGGCGACAAGGACCCCTTCGGCATCCGGCTGTGGTGCCTGGGCAACGAGATGGACGGCCCCTGGCAGACCGGCCACAAGACCGCCGAGGAGTACGGCCGCCTCGCCGCCGAGACCGCCCGCGCCATGCGCCGGCAGGATCCCGGCGTCGAACTGGTCGCCTGCGGCTCCTCGGGCCGGTCCATGCCCACCTTCGCCGCCTGGGAGGCGGCGGTCCTCACCGAGACCTACGACCTGGTCGACCACATCTCCCTGCACGCCTACTACGAGCCGCACGACGGCGACCTCGACTCCTTCCTCGCCTCCGCCGTCGACATGGAGTCCTTCATCGAGGAGACCGTCGCCACCTGCGACCACGTCGGCGCGAAGCTCAAGTCCACGAAGAAGATCAACCTCTCCTTCGACGAGTGGAACGTCTGGTACATGTCCCGCCTGCAGGAACGGGCGACGACCTTCGCGCAGGACGACTGGCCCGAGGCGCCGCGCCTGCTGGAGGACGACTACAGCGTCACCGACGCCGTCGTGTTCGGCTCGCTCCTCATCGCCCTGCTCCGGCACGCCGACCGGGTCAAGATCGCCTGCCTCGCCCAGCTCGTCAACGTCATCGCGCCGATCATGACCGAGCCGGGCGGCCCCGCCTGGCGCCAGACGACGTTCCACCCGTTCGCGCAGGCCTCCCGGTACGGCAGGGGCGAGGTCCTCGACGTCCGGGTGGACTCACCGACGTACGAGACGGCCCGGTACGGCACCGCCGACCTGCTGCACGCCACCGCCGTACGCGCCGACGACGGCACGGTCACCGTGTTCGCCGTCAACCGGGGCCGCACCGGGACGCTGCCGCTGGAGATCGCCCTCGGCGGCCTCGGCCTCACCACGGTCGTGGAACACACCGTCCTCGCGGACGCCGACCCCGACGCCCGCAACACCCTCGACGAACCCGAGCGGGTCACCCCGCACCCGGCCGAGGGCACGACCCTGGCGGACGGGCGGCTCACCGCCGTACTGGAACCGCTGTCCTGGAACGTGATCCGACTGGCCTGAGCCCGACAGCGTGACGAAGGGGGCCGCCGGGGCGGTGGCGTCACCGTCCCGGGGACTCCACCGCCTCCACCGGCACCCCGCCGCGCGCCGCGCCCAGCAGCGTCAGCCGCACCTCGCCCGGACCAGCGGGTGTGGTCCCGTCGGACAGCACCGCCAGAGCCAGTGTGTTGGACCCACGTGTGCGGAGGATCCCGTTCGGCAGCACAAAGGTGTGCTGCGGGCCCACATCGTTGATGTACTGACCCATGTTCCAGCCGTTCAGGAAGATCTGGACGCGGTAGGCGCGTTCCGGCTCGTCCTCGAGGACGAGACCGATCGACCCGTCCACGTCCGGATCGACGGCCAGCCGGAAGTCCGTCCGGTACCAGGCCACCCCCTGTCGCCGGTCCTCGCGCGGAAGGTCCACGGTCTCCCAGTCCCGGTCGTCGTGGCCCGGCAGATGCCAGCCCTCGCGCTCCCCGTACAGCCCGCCGTTGTTCAGCGCCCCCCGCACCCGGTCCGGCGCCTTCGCCCCCTGGATCCGCCAGCCGATCTCCCGGGAGGCGCCCTCGAAGGCGACGGAGGTCAGCCCGCGCACGGTCCTGGACGTGCCGTTCGTTTTCCCGTCTCCGTCCCCGGGCCCTTCCGTCTCCTCCCCGGCGTGCTGCATCGGCCGTACGAGCACGGACAGCACCCGCCCGCCCCGCTCGCGCAGCCGCTCGGGCACGGCGAAGGTGGCCGTGGCGGTCCAGGTGCCCCGGCCCACCGTGTCCTCGTCCGGCACCGGCATGCGGTGCGTGCCCAGCGGCTGCCCGTCCAGCCAGGCCATCAGCAGCCCCTGCGTCCCCGTGCGGTACGACAGGGACACCGAGCTGACGCCGCGGGCGTCCTCGAAGCGTCCCCGGTACCAGACGTCGCCGTAGTGGAAGCCGTAGTCGTCCGCGAACAGCACGGGCTGCCCGTCGGGCACGGGAGCGCCGCCGCGGGAGGCGGTGCGGTCGGCGACCGCCCACCGCGCGTCGTCGAAGTCCGGCTCGGCCTCCGGGTTCTCCGTCCGCCGCCGCCAGCCGTCGAGCACGGGCAGGGACGGCGCGGGCGTGCCCGGCAGCAGCCCTTTCAACACCAGGCTCCCGGCCCGGCTGGCCGTGGTGCGCACCGGCTGCCCGTTCCAGGTCACGGCGGTGACCCCGCGCGGCGCCCACACCTCCAGACCGGTCTCGCCGACGATGTCGCCGGTGAGGTGGACGGTGGCGCCCCGCAGCGTGGCCGAGCGCAGCAGCGCCGGACCGTGGACCAGCAGCGAGCCGGACGGGGTCTCGTAGGGCCACAGCCGCAGCGCGGTCGCGTCGTCGGCGAACAGCAGCAGCATGGGCGTCTTCGAGTCGCCGTCCTCGACCAGCACCCGGCTCAGCCCGCCCACCCCCAGCGGCGCCACCACGTTCAGCCGGCCCCGGGCGTAGGACCAGGCGGGCTCGTTGTCCAGCCGGTTGGTGAGCGGCTGGGCGTCACAGGCGAGGGAGACCTGAGCCGTCTCACCGGCCCGGCCCACGAACGCGGCGATGTCCTGCCGCCCGACGGCCAGCCGGAACATCGGCTGCGCGGTGGAGAACGCCAGCTTCCGCCGCCCCAGCTCCAGCCCGGTGACGAGCAGTCTGGCGTCCCGCGCCCCGACCGTCACGGGCACCTCGATCCCGGTGTCCGGCAGCGCGGAGGTGACCTGCTCGGCGGAGTCGTTGCGCAGGACGTACACCTGGGCGTCGGTGTCGGGGTTGGCCAGGTGGTGGACCTTGAGCCGGTCGTCCTCGGCCCGCACCTCGTCGGCCGGCTCCAGCCGGGCGAGGTCCGGCACGGTCCGCAACAGGTGCCCGAGCTGCTGCAGCGGGGCCAGCTTGGAGGTGGGCCGGCGGGCCTGGTTGATCGGGGCCCCGTAGTCGTACGAGGTGTACACGTCCGGCGAGGACAGCCATCCCCAGGACGTCCCGCCGACCGCCATGCGCACGGTGTGCGCGGTGATCCCGGTGGCGAGGCCGGTGAGAAGGCTGCTCCGCTCGTACGCGGGGTCCCACTTCTCGCGCACCCCGATGTACCCCCTGCCGCCGGAGGAGACCCCGCCCCAGGGGTCGGACGCACCGACGGCCGCCCCGGCGAAGAACCCGGGCGTCCGCAGCCCGTCAGCGCGGCCGTCGTCGTGGAACAGCGGTACGTCGATCCCGTCGGCGCGCACCTTCCGGTGGAGGTGGGACATGTGGGCGCCGCCGTCCGCTCCGCGGTACCGGTCCTCGAACTGGTACAGCAGCACCGTGCCGCCGCCGCCGGTGAACAGATGCCGGACGGCGATGGCGTCGACCGCGCCCAGCCACTCGTCCACGTGCCGCAGATACGCCGGGTCCGCGGTCCGGGCGGCCGCCCCCTCGGCGGCCCTCAGCCAGCCGGGGAGGCCATCGGCGTCCAGATCGGCGGACCCGAGGTACGGCCCCGGACGCAGGACGACGTACAGCCGCTCCTCGGCGGCCATGGTGAGGAACAGATCCAGGTCCCGCACACCGGTGAAGTCGTGCCGGCCGGGCGCGGGGGAGTGGAGGTTCCAGGGGACGGGGACACTGACCGCGTTGTGCCCGTGGGCGCGCAGCTTCTGCAGCACGTCCCGCCACAGCGACGGGCTCGGCAGCCGGAAGGGGTGCATCTCGCCCGACCACAGCACCAGCCGTCGGCCGTCGACCAGCAGCGAGTACCGGTCGAAGCCGACCTCGTGCCGCTCGCCGTCCGCGCGCGGCACCGCGGGCGGCGGGCCCGTCGGCACGGCCTGCGCCGGGTGCGTGCCGGTCGCCGCCTTGCTGCCGGCCAGCGCGAGGCCGAGCGCCGCCGTTCCGGCCAGCGCGGTGAAGGTACGCCTGCTGAGCTCCAAGGGAGCCGCCTCCTGGTGTGCTGCTTGTGCTCCTGGTGGGCCATTGTCTACGGATCGGCCCGCCGGTGTTCACGCGAGGTTCCCGGTACGTCCGTTTCGCCCGGTACGAGTGAGGCCGGCGGGGCTCGGGCGGGCCGTTCCCCTTCCGTTTCCCCTGTGAACGCTCCGCCGGTCCGTACGGGGTGAATGGCCGGAGTTCATCCTGCCCGCCGGTCGCCGCGCTGCGTACGATGCGAGCGCTCCCGGCCTTCACGCCACCTTCATGCCTCCTTCACGAGGGCCGGGGGCCCATGTGCCCGCATTCTTGTCAGGTGCATGACGCTTCAACGAAAGAGAATGGCGACACGGGTACGACGTCGCACCCCCCATCGACCGGATTGGGAGAACCATGGCTGGTGGCCTGCTCCTCGGCGGCGCGGTGGCCGCGCTGCTCACCGCCGCGATACCCGCGCACAACCCGTCCTCCGTGTTCGACGACCCGCCCTCGGACAGGATCGTCATCGACATCGCCACGGTGAACGGCTCCGGCTGTCCCAAGGGCACGGCCGCGGTCGCCGTCTCCGAGGACAACACCGCGTTCACCGTGACCTACAGCGACTACCTCGCCCAGGCGGGCGGCAACTCCGACCCCACGGCATCCCGCAAGAACTGCCAGCTCAGCCTCGTCGTCCACGTCCCCCAGGGCTTCACCTACGCCATCGCCAGCGCCGACTACCGAGGCTTCGCCGCCCTCCAGCGCGGCGCGAAGGGCACCCAGCGGGCGTCGTACTACTTCCAGGGCTCCCCGAACACGGAGTACCGCACCCACACCTACGACGGCCCCCACGACGACAACTGGCAGGCCACGGACACCACCGACTGGGCCCAGCTCGTCTACGCCCCCTGCGGCGTCCTGCGCAACTTCAACATCAACACCGAACTGCGCGTCAGCGCGGGCACCGTGTCCCCCGGCAAGGTCAGTTTCATGACCATGGACTCCACCGACGGGGACATCAGCACCACCTACCACATGGCCTGGAAGGAGTGCCCGGCCTCCTGACCTGCCGGGTTCGCGTGCACACCGGAGGAAGCCGGCTCGCCCTCCCGTCGATCCAGGAGGGCGCGGTCCGGCTCCTCCGGTGAACGGGCGTGCGCAGTGGGTCGCCCGAGATGCCGGACCGCTGTCGTGGTACTAGGCTCGATTGCTGAATGCCGCACGCACGGCACGCCCGGCCGACCGGTTCCCGGTAGAGCGGACCAAGGCCACAGTGACCGCCCGCGAGGGGCGACCTGGAGGCGTCGGCGGTCGAGCCCGTGCTCGAGACGACATGCGGTGACATCAGAAGACCCTGCCGCAATTCCGACTTGCGGCTGCGGCCGCCCGTTCCCGCGCTTCCTTCCGGAGCCGCGGGAGATGATGGAGCGAGAGGTATTCCCATGCGAGCACAACGCGCGAAGCGTCTGGCCGCGGTGTCCGCCGCCGGGCTGGTGATGGCCGGTGGCGTCGCGGTGGGCACGGCAGGCACCGCTTCGGCGTCCGTCGCGTCCTATAGCCACAGCCAGAGCCAGGGCGACCACCACGACGGCTACGGTCGCGGCGGTGACCACGACGGCTACGGTCGCGGCGGTGACCGCGACGGCTACGGTCGCGGCGGTGACCACGACGGCTACTACAACCGCGGCGGCGACCACGACGGCTACTACAACCGCGGCGGCCACCACGACGGCTACGGTCGCGGCGGTGACCACGACGGCTACGGTCGCGGCGGTGACCACGACGGCTACTACAACCGCGGCGGCGACCACGACGGCTACTACAACCGCGGCGGCCACCACA
>NZ_JAESIF010000053.1:37513-47404 GCF_016757295.1 Streptomyces sp. M2CJ-2
GGTCGCGGCGGTGACCACGACGGCTACTACAACCGCGGCGGCGACCACGACGGCTACTACAACCGCGGCGGCCACCACAACGACTACAACCGCGGCGGCTACCGCTAGGGAGACGAGGACTGATACGACACCGGCAACGGCTCGATGCGCGGTCCCCGAAGGGCCGCGCATCGAGCCGTTTCAGCTGGGCCCGGCCTGACCGACGGGCCCGCTCAGCCCACCTGGCCCATGCCCGCCGCCTCCGGCCAGTTCTGCGCCTGGGCTCCGGACCAGCCGGCCGCGGGGGCCTGGGAGAGGCCGTCGGTGCCTCTGACCTGGGCCGCCGTGAGGCCGCCGCGGGCGGGGACGCCGGGCGGTGTGGGCCCGGTGGGCATCGGCCGCTGGGCCGGTACCGGAGCCGGGACAGGTACCTGCGGGGGCGGGAAGGACGCCGCGACGGGCATGGGAGCCGGAGCCGGTATCTGAGCCGGCGCCGCCAGGGGGTGCGGCATCTGCTGCGGGACGGGCTGCTGCGGCACAGCCGGCTGCTGCACGGGCTGCGGCATCTGCTGCGGCACCGGCGGGGGCGTCTGCTGCACCCCCGGTGAGACTGCCGCCGGCATCGGCATCCCACCGTCCGTGCCCACCGCGGCGGGGGACGGGGCGGCGGGGAGCGGCATGCCGATGCCGGCGGCCGGAGCGGCGGGGAGGCCCGGGGCGTGCGCACCGGCACCGGCGCCGATGGCCTGAGCGGCGAGGCCCTGGGTGCCGGCGCCGTTGGTCTCGCTGACCAGGCGGTCCACTGCCGCCGTGCCCGAGCTGTAGCCGGTCCCTGTGGCCTGCTCGGGCACGGCGGCTCCCCTCCTGGAGGTCCCGTAGAGCACCTGTTCCAGGCCGGACACCAGGCGACGTACGTCCACCTGGGGACGTACCACGAGACGCAGGAAGCGGCTGGACGAGCCGATCTTGTTGCCGCACTCGCGGACCAGGAGCCGGTGCTCGGTGAGCATGCGGTCCCGGACCACGGTGCCTTCGGCGCCCACGGGGAGGCGCACGAAGAGGAAGTTGCCCTGGGACGGGTAGACCGTCAGACCGGGCAGTGAGGAGAGCTGGCCGGACATGTCCATCCGGTCGCGGCGCACCTGGTGGAGGCTCTGCTGGTACTCGGTGCCGTGCTCCTTCAGCATGAACACCACGTGCTCGGCGAAGGAGTTGAGGTTCCACTTCGGCAGCATCGAGCGGATGCGGCCCGCGAGCGAGGGGTTGGCGACGAGGTAGCCGAAGCGGATGCCGTGCAGGCCGAAGTTCTTGCCGAGGCTGCGCAGGACGATGACGTTGGGGCGCAGCATCGCCTCCTGCACCACCGACGGTTCCACCTCGGCGTCGGCGAACTCCAGGAACGACTCGTCGATCACCACCAGGTCCAGGTCGGCCATCGCGTCCATGAACTGCACGATCGCGTGCTTGTGCAGGAAGCCGCCGTCGGGGTTGTTGGGGTTGCAGATCACCGCGACCTTCGTGCCCCGGGCCCGGATGAACTCGGCGTACTGGGCGAGGTCGAGGGCGAAGCCGCCGGACTCCTGGAGCGGGAACATGTCGACCCGCTTGCCGGTCTCCATGGGCTGGTCGGTCCAGCGGCCGAAGGTGGGGACGGGGACGGCGAGGGACTCGCGGACCAGCAGGTGGTCGATCCAGGTGATGAGTTCGGTGGAGCCGTTGCCCATGGCCACGCACTGCGGAGGGAGTTGGAGCAGGCTGCACAGCTCGGCCGTGATGGTGTCGGCGCTGCTCGGGTAGTACGTGATGATGTCGCGCAGCCGGACCGCCATCTCCTCGAACATGGCGGGAGTGGGGAAGTACGGGTTGCACGGGATGCAGAAGTCCACCGGACCGGCCCCGTCGCTCTCGCGCGCCAGCGCAGCCATCGACGGGCTGTGCGCCGCGTTGCTGCGGAACAGCGAGGTGACGTCGGCCATGGAACCTCCGGGGACGGCGGGCCCGCCAGGGACGTCGTGGGCCCGTCATGCGTGGATGGCCCGCGCGGGGGAGCACGGGCCACCCGTACATACGGAAGGGGGCATGGCGCTGTTCAACCGGTGTGAAAAAACTGTGACGGAGTGAACCCGGGGCGCGTGAGGTGCGTTACGCCCCGCGCCGGACACTGGACGAGCCCGCCTACGAACCGACCTTGCGCTTGTTCCACACGTCGAAGCCGACCGCCGCCAGGAGCACCAGGCCCTTGATGACCTGCTGCCAGTCGGTGCCGATGCCGACGAGGTTCATGCCGTTGTTCAGCACGCCCAGGACCAGGCCGCCGATGATCGCGCCGAGCACGGTGCCGACACCGCCGCTCATCGACGCGCCGCCGATGAACGCGGCCGCGATCGCCTCGAGTTCGAAGTTGAGGCCGGCCTTGGGAGAGGCCGCGTTGAAGCGGGCGGCGAAGACCAGACCCGCCAGGGCCGCGAGCATGCCCATGTTCAGGAAGACCAGGAACGTGACCTTCTTGTCCCGCACACCGGACAGCTTGGCCGCCGGCAGGTTGCCGCCGATGGCGTAGATGTGACGGCCGATGACGGCGTTGCGCATCACGTAGCCGAAGCCGACGAGCAGCGCGCCGAGGATCAGCAGCACGATCGGGGCGCCCTTGTAGCTGGCGAGCAGCAGCGTGAGGGTGAGGATGGCGGCGGTGAGCGCCACCAGCTTCAGCAGGAACAGCTTGGCGGGCAGGACGTCGAGGGCGAACTCCTGCTGGCGGCGCCGGTCACGGACCTCCTGGAGCACCACGAGCGCGATCAGTCCGAGGCCGAGCAGTAGGGTGAGGTTGTGGTAGTTCGTCTCCGGGCCGACCTCGGGCAGGAAGCCGTTGGCGACCTTCTGCAGCCCGCGCGGGAACGGGCCGAGGGTCTGGCCCTCCAGGAAGATCTCGGTCAGACCGCGGAAGGTGAGCATGCCCGCCAGGGTCACGATGAACGACGGTATGCCGCCGTACGCGATGAACCACCCCTGCACGGCGCCCGCGACGGCCCCCACGGCCAGGCACAGCACCACCGCCATCGGCCAGGGGATGTCGTTGCGGACCATGAACACCGCGGCCATCGACCCGACGAACGCCGTCAACGAGCCGACCGACAGGTCGATGTGGCCCGAGATGATGACCAGCATCATGCCGATCGCGAGGATCAGGATGTAGCTGTTCTGCAGCACCAGGTTGGACACGTTGCGCGGCAGGATCAGGTCGCCGTCGGTCCACACCGCGAACAGCGCCACGATCAGGCCGAGGGCGAACAGCATGCCGTACTGGCGCATGTTGCGGCGCATGCCGTCCAGCATCAGCCGGAGCAGGCCGTCACCGGTGCCCGCCCCGCTCTTGCCCGGCGGCGCGGCGGCCGGGGTCTTGTCGGTGACATCCGTGCTCATCGGGTTACCTCTTCGTCCTTCTTGTCCTGCTTGTCCTTCGTCATTCGGCGCATCAGCGATTCCTGGGAGGCCTCGGCCCGCGAGAACTCCCCGGTCAGCCGCCCTGCGGCCATCGTGTAGATGCGGTCGCACATGCCGAGCAGTTCGGGCAGTTCGGAGGAGATGAAGACGACCGCCTTGCCCTGTGCGGCCAGTCGGTCGATGACCGTGTAGATCTCGTACTTGGCGCCGACGTCGATGCCGCGGGTCGGTTCGTCCAGGATCAGCACCTCGGGGCCCGCGAAGATCCACTTGCTGAGGACGACCTTCTGCTGGTTGCCGCCGGACAGCTTGCCCACCGGCTCGAAGACGGTCGGCGCCTTGATGTTCATGGACGTGCGGAAACCCTCGGCGACCCGGCGTTCCTCGTGCTCGTCCACGACGCCCCGCCTGGCGACCTTGCCCAGCGCGCTGAGCGAGATGTTGCGGTTGATGGTGTCGATGAGGTTCAGGCCGTAGTGCTTGCGGTCCTCGGTGACGTACGCGATGCCGTGCCGTACCGCCTCGGGGACGGTCTTCGTACGGACCTCCCGGCCGTCCCGGAGGACCGTGCCGGCCGCGTGCCGCCCGTAGGCGCGGCCGAAGACGCTCATCGCCAGCTCGGTGCGGCCGGCGCCCATCAGACCGGCGATGCCGACGATCTCGCCGCGCCGGACCTCCAGGGACACGTCGTCGACGACCTTGCGCTGCTGGTCGATGGGGTGGTGCACGGTCCAGTTGCGGATCTCGAGCGCCGGGGCCGTGCCCTCCTCCGGGTGGTGCGGGGTCCGCTCGGGGAAGCGGTGCTCCAGGTCGCGGCCGACCATGCCGCTGATGATCCGGTCCTCGGTGGTCCGGGCCGCCTTCACGTCGAGCGTCTCGATGGTCCGCCCGTCCCGCAGGATCGTCACCGAGTCGGCGACCTTGCGGATCTCGTTCAGCTTGTGCGAGATGATGATCGACGTGATGCCCTGTTCCTTCAACTGGAGGATCAGGTCGAGCAGTTTGCCGCTGTCCTCGTCGTTGAGCGCCGCGGTCGGCTCGTCGAGGATGAGCAGCTTCACCTTCTTCGACAGCGCCTTGGCGATCTCCACCAACTGCTGCTTGCCCACGCCGATGTCGGCGACCCGGGTCTCGGGGTGGTCCTCGAGCCCGACCCGGCGCAGCAGTTCGGTGGCGTGCCGCAGCGTCTCGTGCCAGTCGATGCGGCCGCGCCTGGTGTGCTCGTTGCCGAGGAAGATGTTCTCCGCGAGGGAGAGGTACGGCACCAGGGCCAGTTCCTGGTGGATGATGACGATGCCGCGCTGTTCACTGGCCCTGATGTCCTTGAACCGGCAGACCTCCTCCTCGAAGAGGATCTCCCCTTCGTAGCTGCCGTGCGGGTGGACGCCGGAGAGGACCTTCATCAGGGTCGACTTGCCGGCGCCGTTCTCGCCGCAGATGGCGTGGACCTCGCCCCGCCGGACGGTCAGTGTGACGTCCGACAGCGCCTTGACGCCGGGAAAGGTCTTGACGATCGAGCGCATTTCCAGGACGGGTCCCGCCATGGTCGTGCCTTCCAGTCAGTGGTGGATCAATCGGTGGCGGCGGTTACTTGAGGTCGCTCTCCTTGATGTAGCCGGAGTCGACGACGACCTCCCGGTAGTTCTCCTTGTCCACGGCGACCGGCTCCAGCAGGTAGGCCGGCACGACCTTCGCCCCGTTGTCATAGGTCTTGGTGTCGTTGACCTCGGGCTCCTTGTCGTCGAGCAGCGCGTCGACCATGTTCGTGGCGACCTCGGCCAGCTCACGGGTGTCCTTGTAGACGGTCATCGACTGCTGGTCGGCGATGATCGACTTCACCGAGGCGACCTCGGCGTCCTGGCCGGTGACGATCGGCAGCGGCTTGCTCTTGGAGCCGTAGTCGTCCGACTTCAGGGCGGACAGGATGCCGATGGAGATGCCGTCGTACGGGGAGAGGACCGCGTCGACCCGCCCGCTCTTGTAGGACGAGGTCAGGATGTCGTCCATGCGCTTCTGGGCGGTGCCGCCGTCCCAGCGCAGGGTGGTGACCTGGTTGAGTTCGGTCTGGCCGGACCGGACGACGAGCTGCTTCTTGTCGATGTACGGCTTCAGGACGTTCATCGCGCCCTGGAAGAAGTAGCGGGTGTTGTTGTCGTCGTTGGAGCCGGCGAACAGCTCGATGTTGAACGGCCCCTTCTCGCTGCCGTCCTTCAGGCCGAGCTTGTCCAGGATGTAGCTGCCCTGGAGTTCGCCCACCTTCTCGTTGTCGAACGAGGCGTAGTAGCCGACGTTCTCCGTGCCGAGGATCAGACGGTCGTAGGAGATCACCGGGATGTCGGCGTCCTTGGCCTGCTGCAGCACGTTGTTCATCGACTTGTTGTCGATGGCCGCGACGATCAGCGCCTTCACGCCCTGCGTGATCAGGTTCTCGATCTGCGCGACCTGCTGGTCCGGGTCGTCCTCGCCGTAGACCAGCTTGGTCTTGTAGCCCTTGGACTGCAGGTCCTTGACGACGTTGTTGCCGTCGGCGATCCAGCGCTCGGAGGACTTGGTCGGCATCGCGATGCCGATGGTCGCTCCCTCGGAGTCTCCCTTGTCCTCCTCGCTGCCGCCCTCGCTGTTCTGGCCGCAGGCGGACAGGGTGAGGGCGAGCGAGGCGGCGGTGGCCACGGCGGCGAGGGCGGCTCTGCGGTTACGCATGATCATCATCCTTGAGGTGTGTGCCGGGGCGGTGACGCGGGGGCCGGTACAGAGGTGCGACGTCGCTTCCGGGGCGGGTGTCTGACGAGAACCGAGAAAGGGGTGTGTGGGATTGTGCGCGACTGTGTCTACTTCTGTGAAGTCGAGTTTCCGGAACGTTATGACGGGGCGTCGAACCGGCGCAGATCGCCCGGAAGCCGCGAACCGAGGGGCGCCATGTCGCCGTCCGCGCCGTGGCGGGCGAGCAGATCCAGGGCGAGCCGGCCGCGCCGCACCCGCTCCTTCGCGGTGGCCAGGGTGAGCTCCCGCATGTGGTGCCCGTACGGATAGATCCCGGGCGCCTTGGCCAGGCCGAACTTCAGATACAGCGGCGCGCCGCGCCGGATCAGCTCCGCGACCTCGTACATCCGCACGTAGCCGCCGAGGTCGTCGGGGGCCTCGATGTACATGTCCATCGGAGTGGCCGAAACCCGTCGTATCTCGGTGAGGTGATCGAGCGTCAGGTCGCTCGGCACGTTGATCGAGTCGGCGCCGAGCCGCTCGTACACCGCGTACGAGGCCGGGTTCACCGGCCCGACGAGCGCCGAGACCTTCAGTGTGGTGTCGGCGGGGATGATGCCGGCCGCCCGCGCCCGGTGCAGCGTCCACAGCACGCCCTCGTCGGCGACGAGCAGGCACTTCACGCCCGACTCCGTCGCCCGGAGGGCGTCTTCGACGCACCCGGCGACCGCGTCGTGGCCCCGGGCGCGCAGTCCGGCGCCCTGTGAGTCGGTGCGGGTGGAGCCGCCGATGTCCCAGGTGCCGCGCGGACCGGTGAACAGACAGAGCTCGATGTCCCGTTCGGCCGTGGCGTCGACCATCTCGGTGAGTTCGGCGTCGGTCAGCATCCACACGCCGCTGCCCTGGCTGATCCGGTGGATCGGCACGTCCAGCCGGGACGCCTCCTTCAGGACCACCGCCAGCGCCTCGGGCCCCTCGCAGGAGGGGACCTCGGTGCGCCAGCGGCCCCCGCCGGGGAAGGAGTGCGGCGAGGCGTCGGCGGGGTCGGCGGCGGGAGCGCCGAGGCCGAGCGCGGTGAGCGCCTGCTCACCGGGCCTGCGGGGCGCCTTGGCGGAAGCGTCGGTCACAAGATGTCCTTTTGTTCGGTGGGTCGGACGAGGTTCGCGGCCCGGGGCGGGGCGGGCATCTGCGGCTACGGGGGAGGTGAGGGGTGAAGGGGGACGAAGAGGGGCGGAAGGGGGCGGGTCGGCTGTGGGGCCGTCAGGCCGCCCCGCACCCGGCCCACCCCCCGGTGGTTGTCGGGCCTACGGGCGCAGCAGGACCTTGCCCACCCCGGGATCGCCCGACCCCACCAGCTCGATGGCCCGGGAGAACTCGGCCAGCGGCAGTTCGTGCGTGACCAGGGGCAGCGGGTCGAGCAGCCCGGCGGCGAACACCCGCACCGTGTGCGCCCAGGCGTCCGGCGCCGCCCCGAAGACGGTCTGCACCTCCAACTGCCGTACCACCAGGTCCGTCGGGTCCAGTCCGTCCGCACCCGGCGCCGGGATGCCCGTCAGGACGAGCCGCCCGCCGCGCCGGAGCAGCGCGGCCGCCGTACGGGCGGCGTCGGCGGACCCGGCGGTCTCGATCACGACGTCGAAGTCGTCCGGGAGTTCCCGGTCCTTCGTACGGAAGTCGGTGGCGCCGTACCGCCGGGACAGTGCCGCACGGTCGTCCCGGCTGCCGACGACGAGCAGTTCGGCCGGGGAGTTCGCGCGCAGGAACTGCACCGCGAACATGCCGAGGGTGCCCGTACCGACCACGGCGACCCGCTCACCGGGCACGGCGTTCGCCTTGAGCGCGGCGGCGGCGATGCAGGCCGCCGGCTCCAGCAGTGCCGCCGCGGTGAGGTCGGCGTCGTCCGGCAGGACGTGCAGCAGGCGGGCCGGGAGGGTCAGCGTGGCGGCCATCGCCCCCGGCCGGGTGAACCCGGTCTCCTCGTACCCCGCCGAGCACAGCGTCGTCTCACCGGCGTGACAGCGGTCGCACACCTGGCAGTTGCGGAAGCCCTCACCGACGACCTTGCGGCCGGTGAGCGAGGCCGGCACTCCCGCGCCCACCCGCAGCACGGTCCCGGACCACTCGTGGCCCGGGGTGAGCGGGTAACGCACGTACCCCTCGGGCCGGTTGCCCTGGTACACCTCGCGGTCGCTGCCGCAGACGCCGGTCGCGTGCACGCCGACCAGCGCCTCGCCGGGGCCGGGGTCGCGCGGCTCGTGCGCGACGAGACGGTGCGCGCCGGGTCCTTCGACGACGACGGCGAGCGAGCCGGCGGCCGAGGCGGGCCCGCTCGTGCGCGCGGTCACTTCGTGCCCTTGGGCTTGCGCTGCTCCCAGCCCTCGGCCCACAGGTCGAACCGGGCCTGCTGCTGCGGGAATTCGGCCGCCGCGTCGACGTCCAGCTCCACACCGAGCCCGGGGGCGTCGGAGAGGTGGAAGCAGCCGTCCTCCGGGTTCACCTGCGGGGCGCCCTTGACGACCTTCTTGATCTCCGCGTCCGCGAAGTCGTTGAAGTGTTCCAGGATCTTGAAGTTCGGTGAGGTGAAACCGACCTGGAGGGACGCGGCGGTCAGGACGGGACCGCCGACGTTGTGCGGCGCGACCAGCATGTAGTGCGTCTCGGCGGTCGCCGCGAGCTTGCGCGTCTCCCAGATGCCGCCGAGGTGGCCGACGTCCGGCTGCAGGATGTCGACGGCCTGGCTCTCGAACAGCTCACGGAACTCGATGCGGTCGTGGATGCGTTCGCCCGTGGCGAGCGGGATGTCGACCTTGGCGGCGACCTTCTCCAGCGCCTTGAGGTTCTCCGGCGGGACCGGCTCCTCCAGCCAGGCCGGGTCGAACGGCGCGAGTTCCCTGGCGAGGCGGACGGCGGTGGCGGGGGAGAAGCGGCCGTGCATCTCCAGCATCAGCTCGGTCTCGGGCCCGACGGCGTCGCGGACCGCCTCGATGAGGGAGACCGCGTACAGGCTCTGCCGGTGGTCGAGTTCGAAGTGGCCGGTGCCGAACGGGTCGATCTTCAGGGCCCGGTAGCCGCGCTCCACCACCGACCGCGCGGCCTTGTGGTAGGCCTCCGGGGTGCGCTCGGTGGTGTACCAGCCGTTGGCGTAGGCCTTGACCCTGTCGGTCACCTTTCCGCCGAGCAGTTGCCACACGGGCACGCCGAGGGCCTTGCCCTTGATGTCCCAGCACGCCATCTCGACGACGGCGATGCCGGACATCACGATCTCGCCGGCGCGGCCGAAGTCGCCGTACTTCATGCGGCGGACCAGGTCCTCCACGGCGAAGGGGTCGCTGCCGAGGATGTGGTTGGCCTCCGCCTCCTTCAAGTAGCCCAGCAGGGCGTCGGTGTGCCCCAGCATCCGGGTCTCGCCGACCCCCGTGAGCCCCTCGTCGGTGTGCACCTGGACGTACGTCAGGTTGCGCCACGGCGTCCCGACCACGTGTGTGCTGATTCCGGTGATACGCACGGCGGTTGCCCCTCGCTGCGTTGTGGACCCTGTTCTCGCCAGTGTCGTCAGTGTCTTCTTCGGTGTCTTCGCGGCACCGTCGACGGCTGTTCGATATTTCGACACACGTTCGAAATGTTGGCGTGACAGTAAGGACGGGGTGGCGGGGGTGTCAATGGGGCGCGCGCACAACGGTTTCGGCAGTTTCGAAACCATTGAATCCTTCTCGGTAACCATTCGTGACGTTTCGTGATCTTCGTTCAGGTGGTGCGGCCGTGTTCGAGCTG
>NZ_JAESIF010000054.1:0-47050 GCF_016757295.1 Streptomyces sp. M2CJ-2
GGTGCGCTTCCCCGCCATCGGCGAACTGCCGTATCTGCTGACCCTGGGGGGCCACGGCTTCTACTGGTTCCGGCTCGCCCGGACCGCATCCCGAGCCCGCATCGGCCGACGACAGTGAGCGTGCGCCGACGAGAGGAGGCGTCACCATGACGAAGACCGCATTCCTGCGCCCGCGCAGCACACCCGCCGAGTCCATGGAGTCGTTCACCGGGCTGCTGCGCGAGTGGCTGCCGGGGCAGCGCTGGTTCGCCGGCAAGGACCGCCCCGTCACCGACCTCCATGTGTTGTCGATGACGGAGCTGTTCCCGGGTTGTCTGCACCTGCTGGTCCACGCAGGCCACGGCGGCGTGCCCTCCCCCGGCAACACTCCCCCGGCCGGTGACTGCTACCAGCTCCTCCTCGGCGTGCGGGAGCACCCGGCGCCACGCCTCGGCCGGGCACTCATCGGCAGGGTGCAGAACGGGCCACTGGCCGGACGGACGGTCTACGACGCCCTCCACGACCCCCGTTCGGCCCGGCTGCTCCTGGAACGGCTGCGTTATCCCGGCACGACCGGCCCCCTGCACTTCGAGCGCGACGCGGGCCGGCCGGGGCCCGGCGCCGGGCTGGTACCGCGCCTGCTGGACGCCGAGCAGTCCAACTCCTCGCTGGTGTACGGCGAGGAGTTCATCCTGAAGGTCTTCCGGCGGATCCAGCCCGGAGTCAACCCGGATCTGGAGGTACCGGGCGCGCTGTCCCGGCAGGGCTGCCACCGGGTCCCCGCTCCGGTGGCCTGGTTGCGTACCACGCATCCGTTCAAGGCGACGCTCGGTGTCCTCCAGCCGTTCCTGCGGAACGCCTCCGACGGCTGGACGCTGGCCCTGGACGCATTGGCCGCCGGGGACGACTTCACCTCCCAGTCGCACGCCCTCGGCCGGGCCACGGCGGACGTGCACCTGGCGCTGGCCTCGGCCTTCCCCGTCGGTGGACCCGAGGAGAACGGACTGACGGCGGCGGCGATGACCGAGCGGCTGACGGCCGCCGCGCACTCCGTTCCCGTCCTCCAGCCGTTCGTGCCCGGCCTGAAGGCCGCGTTCGCCGCGCTCGCGGTCTGCGACCCCGGCCCGGCCGCCCAGCGCATCCATGGTGACCTGCACCTCGGGCAGGTGCTGCGGGCCGGACGCGACTGGTTCGTCATCGACTTCGAGGGCGAGCCGTCCCGGCCGCTCTCCGAACGGCGCAGCGCCCACTCCCCCCTGCGGGACATCGCCGGGATGCTGCGTTCCTTCGACTACGCCGCCCGCCAGCGGCGCCCCTGGCGCCCGGAGTGGGCGCGCCGCTGCCGCGAGGCCTACTGCGCGGGCTACGCGGCGCGCTCCGGCTGGGACCCGCGAAAGAAGCACGGCCTGCTCCGCGCCTACGAGACGGACCGTGCCGTGTACGAGGTGCTGTACGAGGCCCGGCACCGACCCGACTGGCTGCCCGTACCCATGGCGGCGATCGAGCGCCTCGCCGTGAGAGGAGACTGAAGCCGTGGCCCTGCATGACACCCCGCTTCCCGAGTCGGCCGGGCCCACCCCGTCCGCTCCGGCGGCGTACGGGACCGCTCCCGCCCTCGATCCCACCGACCGGGGGCGCCTGCTGGCGGGCGCCCACCACGATCCGCACGCGCTGCTCGGCGCGCACCCGGTGCCGGGCGGCATCGCCTTCCGGGCGCTGCGCCCCTTCGCGCGGGCGGTGAGCGTGGTCACCGGCGGCGAGTGCGTCCCGCTCACCTCGGAGGGCGACGGCCTGTTCTCCGTGGTCCTGCCGCTGGACGCGATCCCCGCGTACACCCTGGCGGTGGCGTACGGGGACGAGGACGCCGTGGAGGTGCACGACCCGTACCGGATGCCACCCGCGCTGGGCGAGTTCGACCTGCATCTGATCGGCGAGGGGCGGCACGAGGAGCTGTGGACCGCGCTCGGCGCGCACCCCATGACCCACCAGGGCGTGAGCGGCACCCGCTTCACCGTGTGGGCGCCGAACGCCCAGGGGGTGCGGGTCACCGGGGACTTCACCTGCTGGGACGGCACGGCGTTCCCGATGCGCTCGCTCGGTGCCTCCGGGGTGTGGGAGCTGTTCCTGCCGGGGATCGGTGAGGGCACCCGCTACAAGTTCGAGGTGCACTCCCGGTACGGTCACCTGGCCCTCAAGGCGGACCCGATGGCGCGCCTCGCGGAGGAACCGCCGAACACGGCGTCGATCGTGACGTCCTCGCACCACGCGTGGGGCGACGCCGAGTGGCTGGAGCGGCGGGCCGACGTGCCCGTGCACGAGGCGCCGTTCTCGGTGTACGAGGTGCATCTGCCGTCCTGGAGACCTGGCCTGACGTACCGTCAACTGGCCGATCAGCTCCCCGCGTACGTGAAGGACCTCGGGTTCACCCATGTCGAGCTGATGCCGGTCGCCGAGCATCCCTACGGTCCGTCCTGGGGCTACCAGGTCACCGGGTTCTACGCGCCGACCTCGCGGCTCGGCTCGCCCGACGACTTCAAGTACCTGATCGACGCCCTGCACCGGGCCGGGATCGGCGTGATCATGGACTGGGTGCCGGCCCACTTCCCGAAGGACGACTGGGCGCTGGCCCGGTTCGACGGGGACCCGCTGTACGAGCCGGGGGACGCCCGGCGGGCTGAGCACCCGGACTGGGGGACGTACACGTTCGACTTCGCCCGGACCGAGGTGCGCAACTTCCTGGTCGCCAACGCCGTGTACTGGTGTCAGGAGTTCCACATCGACGGGCTGCGCGTGGACGCCGTCGCCTCCATGCTCTACCTGGACTACTCACGGGACTCCGGTCAGTGGGAGGCCAATGTGCACGGCGGCCGGGAGGACCTGGCCGCGGTGGCGTTCCTGCAGGAGATGAACGCGACCGTGTACCGGCGCTGCCCCGGCGTGGTGACGATCGCGGAGGAGTCGACCGCCTGGGGCGGGGTGACCCGGTCCACCGACACCGGCGGGCTGGGGTTCGGCCTGAAGTGGAACATGGGCTGGATGCACGACTCACTCGAGTACGTCTCCCACGAGCCGGTCCACCGCAAGTACCACCACCACGAGATGACGTTCTCGATGGTGTACGCCTACAGCGAGAACTACATCCTGCCGATCTCGCACGACGAGGTCGTGCACGGCAAGCAGGCCCTGGTGTCGAAGATGCCCGGCGACTGGTGGCAGCGCCGGGCGAACACCCGGGCCTATCTCGGCTTCATGTGGGCCCACCCGGGCAAGCAACTGCTGTTCATGGGACAGGAGTTCGCGCAGGGCGCCGAATGGTCCGAGCGGCACGGCCCCGAGTGGTGGCTGCTGGACGACGCGTACCACTCGGCGGGCGACCACCGCGGGGTACAGGACCTGGTGCGTGACCTCAACACCCTTTACCGCGCGACGAGGGCACTGTGGCAGCGGGACACCGACCCGGCGGGCTTCCACTGGGTCTCGGTGGACGCGGCCGAGGACAACGTGTTCGCGTTCCTGCGGTTCGACGCCGAGGGGCGTCCGCTGCTCTCGGTGTCGAACTTCTCCCCGGTCGTCCGGCACGGGTACCGGCTCGGCGTGCCCGACGACGTGAGCGCCTGGCAGGAGGTCCTCAACACGGACGCGGCCCGGTACGGCGGCGGTGACGTCACCCATCCGGACCCGGTCAAGCCCGAGGACGGCTGCCTCCGGATCACGCTCCCGCCCCTCGCGACGGTGTGGCTGGCGCCCGACGTCCCGTGAAGCCCGGCGGCACCCCGCCCTGTACCCACGCCGGACGGCAACCGGCGTGGGTACAGCGCGTCCTGACGAGCCGTAAGAGAGGGCCCGGGGATGCCCCGACCGGCCGTGTGCGGTATACACGGGCGTGGTGATCATCACCATCGGCTCCGCCCGGGGTCACGTGTGCGCCCTGTCCGGAGCCATGCGTACGCCCCGGTCCGGGGCCGCCGAACCGTGCGGCTCACGTCCGGTCCGGGGGCACGGGAAGCTCCGAGATCATCGGTGTGGCCACACTTCCCGCGATCCCGGCCCCGGAACGCCCCGGCTCGGCTACATTCAGGCACCGCCGATGACTCTGCCCGTCGGCCGAGTCACAGCCCGTACATGTCAGGAGCAGTGCATGCGCGACCCCGCTCTCGCTCCCTGGGCCGCCTCGCCCCTGACGGGCGGCCTCGCGGACAGTCTCTTCGAGACGGCCGCCGAGAGCCCCACCCTGCCGATGCTCGCCCGCCGCACCGGCCCGGCCTCCACGACCTGGGAGGAGGTCACCGCGCTGGAGTTCCGCGACCAGGTCGTCGACCTGGCCAAGGGGCTGGTCGCCTCGGGGCTGTCCCCGGGCGACCGCGTGGCGATCATGGCGCGCACCCGCTACGAGTGGACGGTCCTGTGCTACGCGCTGTGGACCGTGGGCGCCGAGGTCGTCCCCGTCTATCCGTCCTCCTCACGCGACCAGGTGGAGTGGATCCTCCGGGAATCCGGCTGCGTGGCCGTGATGGTCGAGGACGAGCAGGGGGTGATGACCGTCGGGTCCGTGTGCGCCGCGCTGCCGCTGCTGCGGCACGTCTGGCAGCTGGACTCGGGGGCGCTGGACCAGTTGGTGGCGCGCGGCGAGTACATACCGGCGGCCATGGTCGACTCGCTGCGCCGGATCGTGCTGCCGGACTCCACGGCCGTGGTCGCCTACACCTCCGGCGCCTCGGGGCACGCGATGGGGTGCGCCCTGAGCCACCGCAACCTGGCCGCCTCCTGCGACACCCTGCTGGAGGGCTGGGTCCACACGGCGGCCCCGCCGGGAGAGCAGCCCGTGCTCCTCGCCTACCTGCCGTTCTCCCATGTGTACGGGCTGATGGTCCAGGGCCTGTGCGTGCGCGGCGGCCTGTTGATGGGGCACGAACCCGACATCAGCACGGAGTCCCTCTCCTCGGCCCTGCGCACTCTGCGGCCCACCTATCTGCACGCGGTCCCCTCCCTGCTGGAGAAGATCTACAAGAACTTCCTGCGCGCCTCCCAACAGGCCGGGCGCGGAGCGCTGTTCGAGCGGGCCGCCGGCACGGCCCGCGACTTCGCCGCCGCCGTGGAGCGGCAGCGGCTGGACCGGGGCCCGGGACCCGGCCTCGACCTGCGACTGCAGCACTCCCTGTACGAGCGCACGGTCTACCGCAAGCTGCGGGCCGCACTGGGCGGACGAGTACGCAGGACCGCCTCGGGCGGCTCGACCCTCAGCCGCGATCTGTCCCTCTTCTACGAGGGCATCGGCATCTCCGTCCACGACGGCTACGGTCTCACCGAGACCGGGGGCGGTGTGACCATGCAGCCGCTCGGCAGGGAGAAGTCCGGCACCGTCGGACGGGCGCTGCCGGGCAGCGAGATCAGGGTGGCCGACGACGGGGAGATCCTGGTGCGCGGGCCGTCGGTGTTCCAGGGCTACCTGGGCGACGAGGCCGCCACCCTGACCGCGCTGGCGGGCGGCTGGCTGGCCACGGGTGACCTCGGCCGGGTGGACTCGGAGGGCTATCTGACGATCACCGGCCGCAAGAAGGACATCATCATCACCAGCAGCGGCAAGAGTGTCGCGCCGGCGGCCCTGGAGCAGCGGCTGCGGATGCACCCTCTCGTCCACCAGGCCGTCGTCGTGGGCGACGACCGGCCCTGTGTGGGGGCGCTGATCACCCTGGACCCGGAGTTCCTGACGCACTGGCGGGCGGCTCTCTCCCTGCCGGGCGACGCGCCGACCCGGGAGGCCAGGGAGGAGAACGCGCTGCATGAGGAGATCGCGCGGGCGGTCGCCGCGGCGAACAGCAGTGTGTCGCGTTCGGAGTCGATCCGGGTGTTCCGGGTGCTTGCGGAGCCCTTCGACGTGACCAACGGACTGCTGACGCCGTCGATGAAGCTGCGCCGGGACGAGATCGTGCGACGCCACGCGCTGGAGATCGACGCGATGTACCACTCGCGTTCGCGTCCGAAACGGGCCCCGGCACCGGAGGAGCCGTCGGTCTGGGACGACTCGGACAACGTCTTCCGCTGACCGCGCGGCACGTGCCGCCGAAGTGACGCGGGGGTCACCCACCGCGCACGGACATACGGGCGCGTAGGCTTCGCCGGCCCGGGAACCCACAGATCAGGGAGACGAAGGAAAAGGAACGAGTCATATGAACGGCTGCCCGTCGAATCCGGGGCAGGGAAGGCGACATGGCATCCGAGCCGCGTAGGGACAAGTCACTGGCCGCCGAGGAGATCACGGACCGCGTCGCCGGCTTCCACGGGGAGCTGCACGACGTCACCGACGCACGCCTGGTGGCGGAGGAGTTCCTCTTCGACCTGGCCCGCGTGTCCGCGCCGACGGCTCCGGAGCACTGGGACGACATCCTTCTGGTGGTCACGGAACTGGCCGCCAACGCGGTCCAGTACGCGCCGGGCCCCTTCGAGATGCGGTTGCGCCGGACGTTCGACGGGGTGCACGTGGTGATGCACGACACGAGCACCACCGCGCCCGCGCCCCGGCCCTTCCGGCCCAGCCACGGCGGGGGCGGGATCGGCTGGCACCTGATCCACACGCTGTGCGACCAGGTCAGCGTGGTCGGCACCGACCACGGCAAGGACATCCATGTGTTCCTGCCCTGGTGACGGCCGCGGACGGCGACCGACGGGCGGCCGCCGCGCGGGTTCGCCCGGCGGCGGTCAGCAGACCGGGTCGATCAGCCCCCGGTAGTACTCGCCGACCTCCGTGAGGTACTCGGGGTCCATGGTCTCGCTGTCGGTCCTGAACCGGGGCGCCGCCTTCACCTCCGCCCTCGTGCAGGACACCGTTATCCTCCGCTCGCCGGTGTCGACGGCGGTGATGACGCCGACCGGCACGAGAAGGCTCCGGCCGAACACCCAGACGCCGGTGTCGACGACCAGGTGCCGCATGGAGTGGTGGTCGGCCTGCCGGTCCACATGGCCGATGGTGCCGTCGCTCGCGACGACGGTGTATCCCGTCAGGTCCAGATCCTGCCCCTGGGCTGGACCCAGCTCCGGCGCGTATGACCAGATGCTGTCGATGGACACGCTGCTCCTTGCCTCCCCGGTGGACGACGCTCCCGGAGCGGGCGGGTCCGTCGTCGGCCCGACCGTCTCCACAGCAGCCCACTACCCGGCTGGAGCCGGTGCATTCGGCGGGCGCCGCCGCAAAACCGGCCCCGGGCGGCGGCCGGGCCGGTATGCGGAGCACCGCATGACACGGCGATGTGGGGGTAGGCGGCCGCACGTGCGGCCGTCCCCGGTCGCCGGCTCGTCTGGGAGGTAATTCGTGTCCATGGTTCCGAACCCGCTGTCCGTCGAGGTGACCGTGCCCCGGGAGGACACCGTCCTGCTGACGGTTCAGGGGTACCTGGACGCCGACACCGCGAAGGAGTTCCAGCATCATCTGGCCAACCAGTTCCACCACGGGCGCCGGCACTTCCTGCTGGACCTGTCGGCGGTCCCCTTCATGGACTCGTCCGGCATGAACATCGTCCTGCGTGTCTATCAGGAGGCCCGTGACCTGCCGGGAAGCGTGCACATCGTCTCCCCTCTCCCCGCGGTGCGCCGCGTCCTGGACCTGACCGGCGTGAGCATCACGGTCCCGTTGTCCGAGAGCGTCGAGGAGGCGCTGGAGCGCGTCGACTCCCTGTCCGGCGCACCGCGGGAGCCCGGTTCCTGAGAGGCCCGGGGCGTCGTTAGAGTGGTCGCCCGGCAAGGTCACAGCACCGTCTCGGCACCTTCCCGGGCTCGGTGCGGCAACGACGACGAGGAGACACAGGTGCCTGAGCGCGAAGCGGGCGAACCGCTCGGAACGCCGACGCTCGAGGTCAGGGACTTCCTGCGGCAAAGGCGTGAGCAGATCGCCCAGCGGTGGGCGGACGAGCCCCTGTTCCGCGCGGTGTTCACCCTCTCGCGCGACGAGGCGGTGGAAGCAGGCAAGGCAGTCGTCGACGCCCTGGCCCAGGTCGCCGACGCGCGGCGGGTCGAGGACTCCGACGCCGCCGGGTTCACCGGTGTCCGTGAGCAGCTGGCGCGGATGACCGAGGCCCGCAGCCGCGCGGGGCTGTCCGCCACGCAGGTGTCGAACGAGCTGGCCGCCCTGTGGCCGCCGATCGAGAATCTCCTCGCCGCCGACCTGGACCAGGCCGCGCCCGAGGAGCTGCGGGCGTGCACGACCACGTTGAGCGTGCTCATGGGCACCCTGCGCGTGGTGGCCATGCAGACGGCCCTGAGCGAGGTGCAGGCGCTCATCGACCGGCAGCGTCTGCAGCTGCTGGAGGTGGCGACGCCGGTCATCAGGCTCTGGGACGGGATCGTCGCGGTCCCGCTGATCGGGACGCTCGACAGTGCCCGCAGCCAGGTCGTGATGGAGACGCTGCTGAACGCGGTGGTCGACCAGCACGCCCGGTTCGCGATCCTCGACATCACCGGAGTGCCGACGGTCGACTCGCTGGTGGCGCAGCATCTGATGAAGACGGTCGCGGCGGCCCGGCTGATGGGCGCGGAGTGCATCGTCTCCGGTATCCGTCCGGCGATCGCGCAGACCATGGTCCACCTGGGTCTCGACCTCGGCTCGGTGCTCACCCGGGCGAGCCTCGCCGACGCGCTGGGCTACTGCATGCACGAGCTGGGGGTCGACGTCGTGAGCACGACGGCCGGCAGCGCGGTCCGCCGGTGAGCGAGGCGTTCTCCCGCCCGGTCGCGGGACATGTGCCGGTACTGAGACTCGGCGACGTGCTTCTGGTGACTCTCCAGGGAGACCTGCACGACAGCACGGCCCAGCAGCTCCAGCAGGACCTGTCGGAGACCATCGCGAGCAGCGGGGTCACGGGGGTGGTGATCGACATCTCCGGCGTGGAGATCGTCGACTCCTTCCTGGGACGGGTGCTCGCCGAGATCGCGGCACAGTCGTCGCTGCTGGCCGCGCGGACCGTCGTGGCCGGGATGCGACCGGCGGTCGCCATCACCCTGGTGGAGCTGGGGCTGACGCTGCCGGGGCTGCGCACCGCGCTCGACACCCAGGCGGCGATGGCACTGCTCGAGCAGCCCGTCGTGCTGTCCCGCGCGGGTGGTGCGCGCCGGGAGCACCGATGACGCCCACCGCCTCGGGGGTCGAGGCCTGCCTGCCCATCCGGTCGGACATGGACTTGATGTGGGTGCGCCAGCATGTGCGTCAGGCCGCCGCCGTGCTCGGCTTCGGACTGGTGGACCAGACGAAGCTGGTCACCGCCGCCAGCGAGCTGGCACGCAACACCCTGGTGCACGGCGGGGGCGGGCAGATGGACGTCTCCCGGGTGTCCGCCGGGTGCGGTGGCGGGCTGCGGCTGACGTTCACCGACTCCGGGCCGGGCATCCCCGACCTCGAGCGGGCGCTCAGTGACGGTTACACCTCCGGCGGCGGGCTGGGGATGGGGCTGGGCGGCGCGCGGCGCCTGGTGCACGATTTCGAGGTCGAGAGCACAGTGGGATCGGGAACCACGGTGCGGGTGACCTCGTGGGTGAACCGGCCGCCCCATGCGCGGGAGGAGAGCTGATGCCACGCCTCTGGGACGTACCGGTGCGGGACTCCACCCGGGTACGGGACGCCCGGGTCGCCGCCGAGGAAGCGGCGGCCCTGGCCGGTCTCGACGAGCGGAGCACCGCCGCCGTGTCGCTGGTCGCGACGGAGCTCGCCACCAATCTCCTCAAGCACGCGCGGGACGGCGAGGTGCTCATCGACGTCGTGCAGCCGTCCGTGCTCCGCGAGGGCGACCGGGCGCGGGCCGTGCAGATCGCCGCGGTCGACCACGGGCCGGGCATCGCCGATGTGGCCGACGCGCTGCGGGACGGGTTCAGCACGACCCGCTCACTGGGAGCGGGCCTCGGCACCTGCCGGCGGCTCTCGGACGAGTTCGGTCTGCACAGCGTGCTCGGTCGGGGCACGGTCGCGGTGGCCCGTGTCGGTGGCGGCGTCCCTCCGTCGCCCGGCGGAGACGGCCCGCGCGGGGACGGTGGGCCGTCGGTGCCCGTGATCCGGGCCGGCGGGGTCAATGTCCCCTACGCCAGGGCCGACCACTCGGGGGACGCCTGGGTCTGGGTCAGGTCCGGGGACCGGTACACCCTGATGCTGGCCGACGGGCTGGGCCACGGCCCCGAGGCGGCACGCGCCTCCACCGCCGCCGTGGAGGCGGTGCTCCACCGGCCCCATCTCACCCCCGCCGAGGCACTGCGCCGGCTGCACGAGGAGCTGGGCGCCACCCGGGGCGCGGCCGTGGTGGTGGCCCAGCTCGACACCCGGACCGAGCGGCTGCGGTTCGCTGGGATCGGCAACATCGGGGCCCGGCTGCGCGAGGGCGACCGGTGGCGTGCCCTGCTCTCCCGGCCCGGCATCGTCGGTCACCACCGGCCCGGCACCGTGCGCGAGGACGATCTCGCGTGGTCCGCCGGGAGTGTGCTCATCCTGCACACCGACGGTCTGCCCAGCTCCTGGGCCCCGCCGTCGGACCCCTGTCTCACGGCGGCCGACCCGGCCGTGACGGCCGCGGTGACGATCCGCGACGCGGGCAGTGCCGCCCGCCCCGTGCGGGACGACACCGCGGTGGCCGTCCTGACCTCCGCACCACCGGGCCGGCCATGACGCGCGTATGGCAGATCAGCGGCGTGAGCGACGCGGCACGCGCGCGTGTCTCGCTGGTGCGGCTGGCCGCCCGCCACGGGGTGCCAGCCGTCGAGCGGGCCCGGCTGGCGGCGGCGTTCGGCATCCGGTTGCGGCAGTGCCTGACCAAGGGCGGTACCTGGCGGCTCACCGTGGGCACACCCGGCTCGGACGACGGGGAGGGCGTGCTGCACGCCGTGCTGTTCCCCCCGCCGGACGCGAGCGCCGCCGGGGAGACTCCGTGGGAGGTGACGGTCCCCTGCCCGGAGGCGGGCCGGCCGGACGGCGGAGGCACGGTGACGGACGATCCGGCCGATCTGGCCCAGGCGCTGCTGAGCACCGACGAGGACACGGCCCAGGTGCTGGACCGGCTCGCCGAGCAGGAGGCGCTGGTCGCCTTTCACCGGGAGGAGCTGCACCAGACCAACCAGGGCGTCCTGGCCCTGCACGCCGAGCTGGACGCGGCGGGACGCGCCCAGCGGGAGGCGTTCGCCGCCGAGCACCGGGCGCGCAACGAGGCGGAGAACGCCCGCCGCAGACTGACCTTCCTGGCGGACGCCAGCGCGGTGCTCAACGCCTCGCTGAACCACGGCGAGATCGTGCGCAGGCTGCCCGAACTGCTGGTGCCGCGGTACGCGGCCCGGGTCGACATATGGCTGTTCGACGAGGACGACGATCCGCACCACCCCCCGACCCGTCCGGCCGCCGCGGTGCGCGCGGCCCGCACCGGGCGGCCGCAGTACGCCGCCGACCACCCCGGTGGGCTGCGCGGCGTGGACGACCGGCCGCCCTCCCTGCTCGATCCCGACAGGCCGCTGCTGTGCGTGCCGCTGCTGACGCGCCAGGCGCCGCTGGGCGTACTCACCCTGTCGCCGCCCGGTGAGCGCTGGGATCCGGACGACGCGGTGATGCTGCTCGAGCTCGCCCGCAGGGCCAGTATCGCCATCGGCAACGCCCGCCGCTTCGAGCACAACCGGGACATCGCCGAGACGCTGCAGCGCGCCCTGCTCACCGAACTGCCCACGACCCCGGGGCTGAGCCTGGCCGCCCGGTATCTGCCGGCCACGCACGGCATGAACATCGGCGGCGACTGGTACGACGCCTTCCACCGGCCGGACGGGAGTCTGATCACGGTCATCGGCGACGTGACCGGGCACGGGCTGCACGCGGCGGTCATGATGAGCCAGTTGCGCACCGCGCTGCGCGCCTACGCCGTCGACGTCGGCAGTCCGGGCCGGCTGCTGACCCGGCTGCACAGGTTCCTGCACCAGCTCCAGCCGCATCTGTACGCCACTGCCGTCATCGCCCGGTTCCACCCGGACGGATCCACACTGACGTGGGCCGCCGCAGGGCATCCGCCGCCGGTGCTGCGGCTGCCCGACGGGCGGGTGCGCGCCCTGGACGCCAAGCCGGGCGCGATGCTCGGGATCCCGCTGGAGCAGAAGATCGCCGACCACACCGAACAGGTGGCGCCGGGTTCGACGCTGGCGCTCTACACGGACGGGCTGGTCGAGCGGCGCGCCCAGGGCATCGATCCGGGCATCGGGCGGCTCGCGGCGGCGCTCGGCTCGTTCGCCCCCGCGGAGCTGGACACGGACCTGGAGGGCTCGGCGGACCGCCTGCTGCAGCCGATGCTCAGCGATTCCGAGCGCGACGACGACGTCTGTCTGCTGCTCTGCCACCTGCACGGCTGAGCCCCGCGCCCGCCGGGCGGCGGACGGCCGGCCCGCACGTGTCCCGGGCTTCCCGGTGCGTTCCGCCGCCGGTGCGGGCATCGTGGTGCTGAAGGTTCTCGCGTGCCGGGCCCCCTCGAAGTCGATGTGACGCGTCGCGCGCCGCGATCGAGGAGGTGCAGGGCGGCGTTCCCTGGGAACGCGAAGGGCGTCGACGTTCGAGTCAGACCGTGTGGAGCCGCAGGAAGGGATGAGCACCGTGACACGACCCAGGATCCTGGTGGTGGGCGGAGGCTTCGCCGGCGTGGCGTGCGTTCGCCGGCTGGAGCGGAAGCTCTCCCCGTGGGCAGCAGACATCACCCTGGTGACACCGACCTCCTATCAGCTCTACATGCCGCTGCTCCCCCACGTCGCCTCCGGTGTGCTGTCACCGCAGTCGGTCGCCCTCTCCCTGCGCCGCAGTACGAAGTACCGCACCCGGATCATCCCGGGCGGGGCCGTCGGAGTGGACCTGAGGTCCAAGGTCTGCGTCATCCGCATGATCACGGGCCGGACCGTCGCCGAACCCTACGACTACATCGTGCTGGCCCCCGGCAGCATCACCCGCACCTTCGACATCCCCGGACTCACCGATCACGCCTACGGCATGAAGACGCTGGCCGAGGCCGCCTACATCCGCGACCACGTGATCGCCCAGCTCGACCTCGCCGACGCCAGCGAGGACCCGGCCGAACGGGCCGCGCGGCTGCAGTTCGTGGTGGTCGGCGGCGGCTACGCGGGCACCGAGACCGCCGCCTGTCTGCAGCGGCTGACCCACGCCGCCGTCGAGCGCTACCCGCGTCTGGACCCGGGCCTGATCAAGTGGCACCTGATCGACATCGCGCCGAAGCTCATGCCCGAGCTGGGCGAGAAGCTCGGGCGCAGCGCGCAGGAGATCCTCACCCGGCGCGGCATCGAGATCTCGCTCGGTGTCTCCATCGCGAAGGCGGGCCCCGAGGAGGTCACCTTCACCGACGGCCGGGTGGTCCCCACCCACACCCTCATCTGGACGGCCGGCGTCGTCGCCAGCCCGCTGATCGCCACGCTCGGCGCGGAGACGGTCCGGGGGCGGCTCGCCGTCAACGCGGACATGTGTCTGCCCGGCCACGACGGGGTGTTCGCCCTGGGGGACTCCGCCGCGGTGCCCGACCTCGCCAAGGGCGAGGGCGCGGTGTGCCCGCCGACCGCGCAGCACGCCCTGCGGCAGGGCAAGCAGGTCGCCGACAACGTCATCGCGACGCTGACCGGCCGGCCGTTGCAGCCGTACCACCACAAGGACCTCGGGCTGGTCGTGGACCTGGGCGGCACCGACGCCGTGTCCAAGCCGCTCGGTGTGGAACTGCGGGGCCTGCCCGCCCAGGTGGCGGCCCGCGGGTACCACTGGTCGGCGCTGCGTACCAACGTCGCCAAGACACGGGTCATGACGAGCTGGCTGCTCAACTCGATCGCCGGGGACGATTTCGTGCGTACCGGCTTCCAGTCCCGCCAGCGCGCCAAGCTGGGGGACTTCGAGTACACACACGCCTACCTGACGCCTGAACAGGTGCGGGCGCACGTCGAGGAGGCGGGCCGACGGGTGCGGTGACCCCGTCCCTGCGGCTTCTCCGCCCGTTCGGTGCCCCGCCGTCCCGGTGATCCTGCCGGTGGGGGGCCCTTGGCGGGTGCTGTCCGGGCACATGCCATGCTGGCATTCCGATCAACGCGAGCGACAGGAGCGTGTGCGGCGGCGTGAAAGCGGCGGGGCACTCGGTGCGGACACGACTGCGGGACCGCCTGGCGGCGTCGGATCCCGGGCTGCTGCGGCTGACGGCCGGACTGCGGACGGTGGGCGCCATCGCGCTGACGCTGGCCGTGCTCGCCCTCGTGGGGGCGGGCGTCACCCAGCTGGTGGCGGGCGCGATGACCGCGACGGTCGCCACCTTCGCCGTCCGGGAGAAGCAGCGCGGTGCCCAGGCCGTCACGCTCGCCCTCGGTCTGCCGGTGGCGCTCGTGGCCGTGTCGCTCGGCGCGGTGCTGAGTGAGCGGGTCGTCGTCGGTGACGTCTTCTTCACCGTCCTCATCTTCTGCGCGGTCTACGCCCGCCGGTTCGGCGACCGCGGGACCGCCCTGGGGCTGATCGGTTTCCAGGTCTACTTCGTGTCCCTGTTCATCGGCGCCTCCCCCGGGAAGCTGCCCGGGATGTGGGCCGCCCTGGCCGCCGCGTTCGTGTGCAGTGCCGTCATGCGGTTCGCCGTCGTCCCCGTGACCCCGGCCGGGCTCCTCGCGCGGCTCCGGGAGGCCTTCCGCGCCCGGCTGGCCCAGCTCGTGACGGCGCAACTGGCGCTGCTCGACGCCGCGCCGGACGAGGTCGACAAGGCACTGGAGGACGTCCGCGCGGGTACCGCCCGGCTGCACGAGACGGCCCTGATGATCCAGACGCGGTTGGAGCAGGGAACCCCCGACGAGTCGTCGGCGCGGCTGGTGCAGCGCCGGATCGCGGACGCCGAGATCGCCGCCGAGCGGCTGGGCCTGCTGCTGCTGTCCGCCCGCAGCGCCGAACGCGCGGACACACTGACCCTGCACCTTCCGGGCGCGCCCGCCCCCGAGGCGGGCCGGACGGCGGCACCGGACGAGGCCACCGCCGGACTGCGCCGCGACCTGCTCGCGCTGCGTACGCTGGTCCTGCTCGCCGGGCCCGGGGTGCCGGGGACGGCGCTCGCGCACGTGCGCAACCGCCTGCTCGCCTACCGGGACGAGGAGAACCTGCCGGCGTGTTCTCCGGCCCTCCAGGACGTGTTCCGGGCCGTCGGCGAGTCGGCCCGTGCGGTGATGGGCCTGCGGATCGCCCTGGACGGTCCGCAGGACGAGTCGGACGACACCCCTGCCACGGCCCGCTCCCGGGAGGAGCTGGACGCCGAGGACGCCTCCATCGACGCCGGGAAGGAGGAGCGGGCGGCCGAGGAGGACACGGGGCTGCGACGGCCCACCACCCGGGCCGCCGTACAGGTCACCGTGGGCTCGTCGCTGGCCATCGCCGGCGGTGAGCTGCTGTCCTCCGAGCGCTGGTACTGGGCGGTCCTGACGTGCTGGATCGTCTTCATCAACACCTCGTCGACGGGCGAGATCCTGGTCAAGGGCTACCGGCGGCTGCTGGGCACGGTCCTCGGCGTGGTCGCCGGCATCGCGCTGGCCGCGGTGGTGGGCGGGCACACCTGGACGACGTTCGGCCTGATCCTGGTGCTGATCTTCGCGATGTCCTACACGGCGCCGCTCTCGTACACGCTGATGTCGTTCTTCGTGACGGCGATGGTGGGACTGCTGTACACGCTGCTGCACACCTACAGCTGGGAGGTGCTGCTGCTGCGTGTGGAGGAGACCGCGCTGGGTGCCGCCTGCGGGGTGGTCGCCGCGGCCCTGGTCCTGCCGGTGCGCACGGACCGGCGCACGAACGAGCTGCTGGGCACCGTGCTGGAGCGGCTCACCGAGGTCACCGAGGCCGCCGTCGACCAGCTCAGCGGCGGACCCGCCGTCGATCTGCTGGACCGGGCGCGGGAGCTGGACCAGGCGCTGGGCGATCTGCGCTCCGCCACCCAGCCGCTCACCCATCCGGTCACTCCGCTGCGGGGCCGACGGGACACCGCGCGGTACGTCGTGGCGCTCCTGGAGACCTGTGCGTACCACGCTCGCTCGCTGGCGGCGACGGCCGAACTGCTGCAGACCCACCCCTCGATCGCGGCGGATCCACGGCTGCGCGGGGCGACGGGGCGCACGGTGCGCAACATCGCGGCGATCGCGGCCCGGGTCGCGGACGAGGACGTCACGTCCAGGATCGAGACGGGGCCGAGCTTCGCCTCGTTGCTGGGCGGTTCCGGTGAGGGCGGCGCCTCGCGCTACGGCCGGATCACCGGCCGGGTGCTGCGGCATCTGGAGCGGTTGGACGAAGCGGTGGTGGGTCTCGCGCGCCCGCTGGGCGTACCGCTGGCGACGCGCGAGCGGTGACGGACCTTCCGTGGCGGGCGGCCGGGCCCGCGACCTCGTGCGGTCCGGTGGGCAGGTCCGCTCAGAAGTCGGTGGGCAGGCCGCTGGCCTCGGCGATGCCGCGCAGTTCGTCGTTCTGCCGGTGCCGTTCCCTGATGTAGCCGGCGATCTCGTCGAGCCGGGACGGGTCGGCGGCCGTGGTCGCGTCGGTGACCACGCGGACCGGCCCGCTCTCGTCGACGTCCAGCTCGACCACCTCGTTGTCCATGCGGCCGGTGACGGCTGTGGCGATGACGAGGGCGGCCTCGTCGCGGACCTCCTGGGGCAGTTCGTCGTCCCCTCCGTCCAGAGCGACGTCGAGACCGGACAGGCGGTGTTCCTCGATCGCCCGGAGCACCGGCTCCACCACACGGAGCAGCAGGCGGTAGTCCTCGGTGTCCATCCGGATGCGCAGCAGGTCGAGGTAGACGTCCACGGGTCGGCCGTCCGGCGGGATCTCGGATTCACTCATCTGCACCGTGTTCCCTTCTTGCGGTCGCTTCTTGCGGTCGCTTCTTGCCGTCGCTTCTTGCCGTCGCTCATACGACAGGGATGACTGACGACCGGCGACTGGCGGCGGTACGACGCTCAGGCATGCCCTCGACGGGTGGTCGTCGTCCGTCGGCCCATCACGTCGGCGCGCACGCGGGCGCAGCTGCGGCTGATGAGCCGGGAGACGTGCATCTGGGAGATCCCCAGCTGGTCGGCTATGCGGCTCTGGGTCATGTCCTCGAAGAAGCGCATGTACAGGATGGTGCGCTCGCGCTCGGGCAGGCGGCGCAGTCCTTCCTTGGCGGACTCGCGGTCGACCACGACGTCGTAGGCCGCGTCCGAGGCGCCCAGGGTGTCGGCCAGGCTGTAGCCGTCGTCGTCGGGCGACATCTCCGCGTCCAGTGACAGGGTGCTGAAGCTCTCCAGCGCCTCCAGTCCGGCTCCGACCTCTTCCTCGGTCAGCCCCGTGTGCTCGGCCAGGGCGGCGGGCGAGGGCTCGGGGCTGCCGGGCGTCTGAGCGAGGTCCCGCCGGGCGATCCGTACCTTGTTGCGCAGTTCCTGCACCCGGCGGGGCACCCGCAGGGCCCACATCCGGTCCCGGAAGTGCCGCTTGACCTCGCCGGTGATGGTGGGGACGGCGTAGCTCTCGAAGGCTCCGCGGGCCGGGTCGAAGCGGTCCACCGCCTTGACCAGTCCGAGTGCGGCCACCTGACGCAGGTCCTCGACGGATTCGCCGCGGTCGCGGAAGCGGCCGGCGATGCGGTGGGCCATGGGCAGCCACGCGGTGACGAGTTCGTCGCGGACGGCGTCCCGCTCGGGGCCGTCCTCCAGTGAGACCAGCCGGGCGAACAGGGCCGCGGTGTCCGGAGCGTCTTCGTGGCGCCTGCGCGCGTCGTGGGCCGTGGGGGTGGCCGCCGTCGCGGTGGCGGTCGTGGGCGTCGTGGCGGCAGGGGCCTGGGTGGTGGTCGTGGTGGCGGCGGGGTCGGGGCGGTCGGTGGGCGTGTCGATGAGCATGCGATTTCGCTCCCGAACAGTGGATTTCAGGGTGGTCTACCGCGGGACGGCCGCTGCGGGGACGTCCGGAGGGAATTCCTCAGCAGCCATGCCTCTCCCGCTGGTGCGCCTCCGGTCCGAAGCACGACCCTCCGACTGCCCTCCCGCCGGTGGCGCAAACTCCGCTTCCCGGCACAATCTGCCGGACGGGCTCGACGGGCCTTCAGGGCAGGGGGACCACGGCGGTGATGCACTTGCCGCCCGTGGGCAGGTCGGCCACCCGCACGTCGCGGCAGAGCCTGCAGACGATGGGCCAGCCCCGGCCGCCCGGTGTGAAGCGCCCCTGCCGGTCGGTCGTCGGCCGTGCGACGGGCAGTTCCGCGCTGCGGTCGCTCACCGAGACGCGCACTCCGGGACCGGTGACGTCGACCCGGAAGTCGGTGATGCCGCCACCGTGCAGGATCGCGTTGGTGGTGAGTTCGGAGGTGACGAGCAGCGCGTCCGCGAGGGCCTCGGCGTCGCACGGGGTGTGCGTGGTGCGGCAGCGCTCGCACACCGCCTGCCACACGGCCCGGCGCGCTTCGGCCGGCCGTGGCCGATACGGTGGCCGCGTGTCGGCGCGGCGAGCGCCGGGCGGGGCGATGTCGGTTCCGGTCATGCGCTCCTCGCACATTGTTCGGCTCCCTGTCCGATGAGGAATGTCATCTCCTTCGGCTCACCTGCCCCGGCACCGGCAAACCTTCCGAGCTTTTTCCGAACGCCTGCCATTCCCGTGGCTCAACGGGGTAGGCGGACGTCATGACCGGTGTGGTGGACTCGGACGAACTGGTGCGACGGATCCAGCGGGCGCGGGCCCGCGCGGCCCACGAGGAGCGGCTGTGGCGGACGAGGAGCGCCGAACTCGAACGGGCCGATCCCGCGGAGAAGGGAGTCGCCGACATGCACAGGCTGGCGTACGAGGCCGTGCTGCGGGTGCTGGACGAGATCCTGACTCCTGGCAGGTCCGACGTGCGGAACTGACCGGCCGGTTCCGGGAGCGTTCCCGGACTGCGGGAGCGTTCCCGGACTGGTGGAAGTGAAACAGGTCACGTGACCCGTTTCCGGCGGCACACACCCGCACAGATGGTTTATCGTTCACCCATAAGTGGTGACGGAGTCGACGCCCGTCCTCCCTCCACCACCTTTTACCGCCCTGGCTGGCTTCCCCCGTCCAGCCAGGGCTTTTACCTGCCGAAGTGCCCCGGACGGCGGCAGCGGCTCCAATGGACGTAGGCACCGGTACCGAACGCCCGGCGAGGAGCCCTGCCTCATGACCAACGCGATCAAACTCCTGACGGCCCTCCCCCCACCGCAGCGCCGACGTCTGATGGAACTCGCGCGGGAGGTGGTCTTCCCGGAGGACACCCGGATCTTCGAGGCCGGGGGCACCGCCGACCGTTTCTGGGTCGTCCGCTCCGGTGCGGTCTCCCTCGACCAGCGGGTGAACGACCTGCGCCGGGTGACGGTCGCCACCCTCGGCGCGGGCGACCTGCTGGGCTGGTCCTGGCTGTTCCCGCCCCACCGGTGGGACTTCGGCGCCGAGGCGTTCAGTCCGGTCCGCGCCTACGAGTTCGACGCGGCGGCCGTGCTCCGGCTGTGCGAGGAGGACCCGGCGCTCGGGCTGACGCTGGTGCGCTGCGTCGCCGAGATCCTCGCGCACCGGCTGGAGGCGACACGGGTCCGGCTGATGGAGCCGCACACGACGCGCGGGCACCGCGCACTGTAGACCCGCCGCCCCGTACGGCCCGGCCGTGCCTCACACCCGGTAGCGGCGCAGCGCCGGCATCGCGGCGGCCAGGGCGAGCATCACCACGACGACCAGGAGCCCGCCGCCCGCCACCGCCGTACGGGAGCCGAAGGCGGATCCGGCGGTGCCGTGCAGGACGTCGGCGAGCCGGGGGCCGCCCGCGACGACGACGGTGAAGACGCCCTGCATCCGGCCGCGCATCTCGTCGGTCGCGGCGGAGAGCAGGATCGCCCCGCGGAAGACCATCGAGACCATGTCCGCGATCCCGGCGACGGCGAGGAAGGCCACGGCGATCCAGAGGCTGTCGCTGAGCCCGAACCCCGTGACGGCGACACCCCACACCACCACGGATCCGATGACCATCCAGCCGTGCCGGCGGGCCCGGGAGAACGTGCCGGAGAACAGTCCGCCCGCCACCGCGCCGATCGGGATGGCGGCGAACAGCAGCCCCAGCGCGAACCCCTCTCCGTAGGGTGCGTAGGTCTCGGCGGCGAGCTGCGGGAACAGGGCCCGGGGCATGCCGAGGACCATGGCGACGATGTCCGCCACGAACGACAGCAGCAGCACCGCGTGCCCGGAGATGTAGCGGAATCCGTCCAGGATCTCCCGGAGGCCCGCGCGCCGCGCCACCGTCGCGTCGAGCGGCGGCAGGGCGGGCAGACGGTGGACCGCCCACACCGTGGCGCACAGCGCCAGCGCGTCGATCAGGTAGAGCTCCGCCAGCCCGACGACCGGGATGAGCGCACCCGCGAGCAGCGGTCCGGCGATCTGGCCGGTCTGCATGACGGTGGAGCCCAGGGCGTTGGCGGCGGGCAGTTCCTCCTCGGGGACCAGGCGGGCGATGGAGGCGCTGCGGGCCGGGGCGTTCAGTCCCCAGAACGCCTGCTGCACCGCCAGCAGGACCATGAGCGCGGCGACGGAGTCCAGGCCGGTGACGGCCTGCGCCCAGAACAGGACCGAGGTGACGGCGATCCCGGTGTTGGTGATCAGCAGGAGCTTGCGACGGTCCATGGCGTCGGCGATCGCGCCGCCCCACAGGGCGAACACGATCAGCGGCAGCAGACCCGCCAGACTCGCGGCGCCGACCCAGGCGGAGGAGCCGGTGATGTCGTAGATCTGTTTGGGCACGGCCACGGCGGTGAGCTGGCTGCCGACCGCCGTGACGGCGGTGGACGCCCACAGCCGGCGGTAGGCCGGGCGGCGCAGGGGCCGGGTGTCCATGGCCCACCGGCGCAGGCCGCGCGGCCGGGGCCGTCCGGAAGGGCCTGCCGTGCGCGACGGATCTGATGGGCCTGACGGCCCCGGCACGGCCCGCTCGGGGGCGGGCTCCTCGGCCTGGGGTTCGGTGCTGCTCTCGCTGGTGTCCACGACCGTCCCGGTTGGTGACTACATCTTTTTGCCGGGGTTCACTATGGCAGGACCGGTGCCGGCGCCCGCCCGCCGTATCAGCTGCCGGCGATGAGCGTGCCGCCGAGGACGATCATGGTGGTCGCGACCAGGCCGTCCAGGATCCGCCAGGCGGTGGGCCGGGCCAGGAAACGGCTCAGCAGCCTGGCCCCGAAACCGAGGGCGGCGAACCAGCAGAGGCTGGCCAGCACGGCGCCGAGGCCGAACGTCCAGCGCAGCGGCCCGTGGTCGGCGGCGACCGAGCCCAGCAGGAACACGGTGTCGAGGTAGACGTGCGGGTTGAGCCAGGTCATCGCCAGACAGGTGAGCACGGCGCGACGGCGCGAACGCACGGCCTCGCCCTCCGCCCGCAGCCCGGCCTCGCCCGGCCGGACCACCCGGCGCGCGGCCAGCAGGCCGTAGCCGAGCAGGAACAGGCCGCCGATCCAGCCGACCGCCGTCAGCGCGCCGGGCCATGCCACGACCAGCGCGCCGACCCCGCCGACGCCGAGGGCGATGAGGGCCGCGTCGGACACGGCGCAGATGCCGACGACGGCGAGAACCGCCTCCCGGCGGACGCCCTGGCGCAGGACGAAGGCGTTCTGGGCGCCGATGGCGACGATCAGGGAGAGGCCGGTGCCGAATCCGGCGGCGGCCGTGGTCAGGGCGCTGTTCATGCCGAGGACGCTAGAGGGACCACCCGGCGCAGTACAGCTAATGATTCTTACGTACCCTTAGCCGATGTGATGGAGGACCTCCCGCTCGACCAGGTACGGACCCTGCTCGCCGTGGTGGACGAGGGCACGTTCGACGCGGCCGCGGCAGCCCTGCACGTGACGCCCTCCGCGGTCAGCCAGCGGGTGAAGGCGCTGGAGCAGCGCACCGGACGGGTGCTGCTGCTGCGCACGAGGCCGGTGCGGCCGACCGAGTCGGGAGAGGTGCTGGTGCGGCTCGCCCGCCAGGTGGCCCGGCTGGAGCGGGACGCGTACGCGGAGCTGGGGCTGGGCCCCGGCGGGGAGCCGACCCGGGTGTCGGTGGCGGTGAACGCGGACTCCCTGGCGACCTGGTTCCTCGGGGCCCTCACCCGGGTACCGGGCGAACCGCGCCTCTCCTTCGAGTTGCGCCGCGAGGACGAGTCCCACACTGCGGCCCTGCTGCGCGAGGGAACGGTGATGGCCGCGGTGACCTCGTCGCCGGAGGCGGTGCCGGGCTGCTCCGTGCGGCCCCTGGGGCGGATGCGCTATCTCCCCGCGGCCAACCCGGAGTTCGCCGCGCGGTACCTCGCCGGGCCGTTGGAGGAGACGCTGCCGCGGGCCCCCGTGGTGACCTTCGACCGGCGGGACGACTTCCAGGACGCCTTCGTGCGCCGGCTCACCCGCGGCCGCACCGGGGCGAGCACGAGCCGGCACCTCATTCCGACCTCGGAGGGGTTCGCCGAGGCGGTCGCCGCGGGCCTGGGCTGGGGCATGGTGCCCGAGACGCAGGCCGAGCCCCTGTTGCGGGCCGGCCGGCTCGTCGTCTTCGCCCCGGACCACGTGGCCGAAGCACCCCTGTACTGGCAGCAGTGGAAGCTGGACTCCCCGGCCCTCGCGGCGGTGGCCGACGCGGTGACGGCAACTGCGGCGGCGACGCTGCGGAGTTGAGGGCGCGTCACACCCGTCCGTCGCCGGCCGGGCGGGCGTGTCCGCGGTGACGGACAGCGCCGGCGCCACTGTTTCATCGCGCTCCGACAGGTGACCCGTAACGGAACAGGGCACCCGAAGGGTGCGTATCCACTCCGATCACAGGTGGTTTTCCATGGACGACTGGCGGACCCGCGCGGCCTGCCGGGACGAGGATCCCGACCTCTTCTTCCCGATCGGGACCTCCGGCCCGGCCCTTCTTCAGACGGAGCAGGCGAAGGCGGTGTGCCGACGCTGTCCCGTCCGGGAGCAGTGCCTCGACTGGGCCTTGGAATCGGGCCAGTCCCTCGGGGTGTGGGGCGGCACGAGCGAGACGGAGCGGCGCGCACTGAAGCGCCGCCTGAAGGCGCGGCGCGCCTGAGCCGGGCGGGGCCCCGTTCCGGCCCGCCCGTCCGTCGTTCTCTCCGCCGAGCCCGGCCCGGCGGGCGGCAGTAGGCTCGCGGGAGACCACGGGAAAGGGGCCGACCATGAGCGTACGCGTGCGCCGTGTCTACGAACCGCCTGAGCCGGACGACGGTGTCCGCGTCCTGGTCGACCGGTTGTGGCCGCGCGGCCTGGCGAAGGACATGGCACGCGTGGACGAATGGCCCAAGGGGCTGACCCCGTCGACGGAACTGCGCCGCTGGTACCACACGGGCGAGCGTCCGTACGAGGAGTTCCGCGGGCGCTACGAGGCAGAGCTCACCGCTCCCGAGGCGGTCGAACTCCTGCTCCATGTGCGGGAGTTGGCGGAGAAGGGTCAGGTGACCCTGCTGACCGCGGCCAGGGAGCCGGCGACCAGCCACGCCGAGGTGCTGGCCCGCCTCCTCGACGACTGACGCGCCCCCTGCCCCGTCGGCCGCGCCGGCTACGCCGTCTGCCGCGCCGCCGCCCGTCCCGCCGCGCGCCCCGAGAAGAGGCAGCCGCCGAGGAAGGTGCCCTCCAGGGCGTTGTAGCCGTGGACGCCGCCGCCGCCGAAGCCCGCGACCTCGCCCGCCGCGTACAGCCCCTCGATCGGCTGCCCCGCGCCGTCCAGCGCGCGGGAGTCGAGGTCGGTCTGGATGCCGCCGAGGGTCTTGCGGGTGAGGATGTGCAGCTTGACGCCGATCAACGGGCCGGCCGCGGGGTCGAGGATGCGGTGCGGGGTGGCCACACGCCCGAGGCGGTCGCCGATGTAGCGGCGGGCGTTGCGGATGCCCTGCACCTGGGCGTCCTTGGCGTAGGGGTTGACGATCTGCAGGTCGCGGGCCTCGATCTGGCGGCGGACGACGGCCGCGTCGAGCAGGGGCTCGTCGGTGAGGGCGTTCATCCTCTCGACGAGTTGCTCCAGCGTCGGGGCGGTCACGAAGTCCGCGCCCCGGCGCAGGAACGCGTCGACCGGGCCGGGGGCGCCCTTGCCCAGCACGCGTTCGCGCAGGAATCCGGCCCGGTCCTTGGCGGTGATGTCGGGGTTCTGTTCGGAGCCCGACAGCGCGAACTCCTTCTCGATGATCTTCTGGGTGAGGATGAACCAGGAGTGGTCGTGGGCGGCGATGTCCTCGGTGGTGCGCAGGTGTTCGAGTGTGCCCAGGGTGTCGTAACCGGGCAGGCAGGGCTCGGGCAGCCGGCGGCCGAGGGCGTCGAACCACATCGAGGACGGTCCGGGCAGGATGCGGATGCCGTGACCGGGCCAGGTCGGGTCCCAGTTCCGTACGCCCTCGGTGTAGTGCCACATGCGGTCCCGGTTGACCAGACGCGCGCCCGCGCGGGCGCTGATGTCGAGCATCCGTCCGTCCACGTGGGCCGGGACTCCGGTGATCATCTTCCGGGGCGGGGTACCGAGTCGCTCGGGCCAGTGGCGGCGGACGATGTCGTGGTCGGCGCCCATGCCGCCGCTGGTGACGATCACGGCCTGGGCGGTGAGTTCGAAGTCGCCGACCGCCTCGCGGCTGGAGGCGACACCGCGCGGCGCGTCGTCCCGGGCCAGCAGGGTGCCCCGCACTCCGCGCGCGGTGCCGTCCTGGACGACCAGTTCGTCGACCCGGTGACGGTGGTGGAAGGTGAGCAGTCCGTCGCGCGCGGCCTGCCGGGCGTGGCGCACGAAGGGTTCGACGACGCCGGTGCCGGTGCCCCAGGCGATGTGGAAGCGGGGCACGGTGTTGCCGTGGCCGTCCGCGCGGAGGTCGCCGCGCTCGGCCCAGCCGACGGTGGGCAGGAACGAGATGCCGTGCCCGTCCAGCCAGGACCGCTTCTCCCCCGCCGCCCACTCGACGTAGGCACGGGCCCAGCGCACCGCCCAGGAGTCCTCGTCCTGGAGCCGGTCGAATCCCGCGCTGCCCTGCCAGTCGTTCCAGGCGAGCTCGAAGGAGTCCTTGATGCCGAGACGCCGCTGCTCCGGGGAGCCGACGAGGAACAGCCCGCCGAAGGACCAGAAGGCCTGCCCTCCGAGATTGGCGGCGTTCTCCTGGTCGACGAGGGCGACCCTGCGGCCTCGGCTGGTCAGTTCGTGGGCCGCGACCAGGCCCGCGAGACCCGCTCCGACGACGATGACGTCGGCGTCCATGGCGAGAAGTCCCTTCCTCATCCGCGTCGGTGCGCGGCCGGTTCGGTGCTGCCGTCGATGAGCAGCGCGGTCAGCAGTTGTTTCAGCCAGGCGCGGGCGCCTGCGACGTCCCGGTCCAGCAGCAGTCGGACGGTGACTCCGTCGTAGGCGGCGACCACGGCGTGCGCGGCGTCCTCGGCGGTGCCGAGGACGGCGGGCAGTTCGGTGTGGCCGCGGGCCCGCGCCAGCCGGTCCGCGACGGCCCGGCGCAGCCGCGCGCGGTGCTCCAACAGGCTGCGGGACACCTCGGGGTCGCGGGCGGCGTGCACCAGGAAGTCGGTCTTCACCAGCAGCCAGTCCCGGTCGAGCAGCAGCACCTCGGTGACGCGGTCCACGGCGGCGGGCACGTCGAGGTCGGGGCCGCCCAGGGCGAGGGCCGAGGAGACCTGCTCCGCGATGAGCTCGGCTCGCTCCGCGTACAGGGCGAAGAAGAGCTCGTCCAGACCGTCGAAGTTCGAGTAGAAGGCGCCCCTGGTGTAGCCGGCGGCCTCGCAGACCTCCTCGATCGAGACGTGTCCGAAGCCCTTGGCGGCGAACACGGAGAACGCCGCCTTCAGGAGGTTCGCGCGCGTGCGGGCCCGGCGTCCGGTCACCCGTCGCCCGGTCGCCGCCCGCCCGGACACGCCGTCCACGGTCATGCCGCCCCCTCCGTGCGATACGCGAACGTATCCGATACACCGGCGTATCCAGAAGGGTCTCGCCGGAATCGGAGCACTCATGTGGACATCGGCGCCCTGCCGGGAGCCTGCCGTCCCCCGCCCCGCTCCCCGCACACTGGACGGCACACCGGCGGGGAAGGCGGATGGTCTCGGACACCGGGCGGCCGCCAGGACCAGGCCACGTTCGTGTGCAAGAACCCCGACTGCGGCTGGTCCGGCAACGCCGACCACAACGCGGCCCGGAACGTCCTGCACCTGTACCGGACGGGCCACGCGCTCGTCCCGGCTGCCGGGAGGGCAGTCGTCAGGCGTCCCCGTGGCGTCAAGCCCGCCACCGCGAGGTAGGCAGGAATCTCCCGGCTACAGCCGGGAGAGCACTTCAACACGAACTCCTCGAGCACCGCTGGTACCTGACCGAGCGGGCCCAGCACGACATCGGTCTCGACACGGCGGTCGAGGACTACGTCAGGAACGGCCTGCCCGGGGCCCGGGAAGCACCGCGGCCCCCGGCCGGCTGAGTCAGGCCGGCGGTACCACCGCCACCGGGCAGTCGGCGTGGTGCAGGACGCCGTGGGCGACCGAGCCGATCCGGGCGCCGACGGCGGTGCGGCGCGCGCGACGGCCGACGACCATCAGCTGGGCGGTGCCGGCCACCGACAGCAGCACCTGCCCGGCGCTGCCCATCTCCACGTGCTCGACGACGGGCACGTGCGGGTGACGCTCGCGGAACGGCGCGAGGGCCGTGGACAGAGCCTTCTGCTCGTACTGCTCCAGGCCCCCGGCCTCGTCGACCTGGCGCAGCACTTCGGGGCTGTAGGCGAACATCGGCGGCAGGGTCCAGGCCCGTACGGCGCGCACGGTGGCGCCCCGCGCCGCGGCCGCCTCGAAGGCGAAGTCCAGCGCGGCGGCACTGTCCTCCGGGTCGCCCTGCTGGCCGACGACGATCTCCCGTCCGGCGACCTCGCCCGACGCCCGGTCCCCGGCCCGCACGAAGACCACCGGCCGCGTGGCGTCGACGATCACCTGCTGGCCGACCGAGCCGACCAGGAAGCCGATGATCCGCCCGTGCCCGCGCGAGCCGAGCACCAGCATCTCCGCATCCGCCGCGGCGCCGGCCAGGGTCTGCACGGCGTCCCCCTCCAGGACGTCGGTGGTCACCGCGAGGTCCGGGTGCCGTTCGGTGATCCGGCGGACCGACTCGCCCACCGCGTCGCGCACCCACCGCCCCTGGGTGGCGGCGTCACCGGCGTCGATCCCCTCGTGTGTCTGGAAGCGCCAGGCGTGCACCACCCGCAGCGGCCGCCCTCGGCGGACCGCCTCCCTCGCCGCCCAGGCCAGTCCGGCGAGGCTCTCCTCGGTTCCGTCGACCCCTGCCGTGATCGGGCGCGTCATGCGGTTCCTCCTGTGTCGTGTCCATCAGACGCGGTCCAGTCTTCCCCAACCTGTCTCCGGTGCTCTCCTTGCATCCCGCCTGAAGCGGCCCGTACCCGAGCGAACGGTCGCGATCCCACCCGCGCCGGACCGACTGCCGGTGGAGTGCGGAACGCACCTCGGCAGCAATCGCCCTAAAAGACCTGGGCGGCACCCGGCGCGCGGGGCCGGGCAGCGGTGACTAGCGTGACGCGAAGGACCGACCGGCCTGCGGAGAGGGCACGTCACCATGGCCGTACAACTCGAGGGAACACCCTGCTGGGCCGACGCGGTGTTCGACGACGTCGAGGCCGCCAAGGCTTTCTACGGAGACGTCCTGGGCTGGACCTTCGGCGCGTCGTCGGAGTTCGGCGACTACACCCAGGCGTACGCCGACGGCAAGGCGGTGGCGGCCGTCGTGCCGACCGCGCCGGGCCAGGAGGGCCCGTCGCAGTGGTGCCTCTACTTCGCGGTCCGGGACGCCGTCGCCACCGCCGTCCGGATCGGGGACAACGGCGGCGAACTGCTGATGGAACCGATGCGGGTCGGCGACTTCGGCACGATGTGCCTGGCCCGTGAACCCGGCGGGGCCGTCTTCGGCCTCTGGCAGGCCGGCACCCATGAAGGCTTCGAGGCGACGGCCGTACCCGGCGCGTACTGCTGGGCGGAGGTCTTCACCCGGGATCCGGAGAAGACCGACGCGTTCTTCCCCACCGTCTTCTCCTACCGGTCGAAGCAGCTCGAGGACGAGACCGACTTCCGGATCTACGACCTGGGCGAACGCTCCGTGCTCGGCCGGATGAGGATGACGGAGGACTTCCCGCCCGAGGTGCCGCCGTACGTCAACATCTACTTCGCCGTCCGGGACTGCGACGAGGCGGTGACCCTGGCCACCGAGCGCGGCGGCATCCTGCGCTTCGGGCCGACGGACACCCCCTTCGGGCGCTTCGCGGCGCTCAGCGACCCGCAGGGCGCGAACTTCTCGGTGATCGACATCACGACCACGACGGGCGGGACGCCCGGGACGACGGACATCGCCTGAGGATCCCGACCGGACCGGCGCACCGCCCGGCCATGGCATGATCGGGCGCATGCGTGAACGTGTTGTGGCCGCGTGCGACGGGGCCTCCAAGGGCAACCCCGGACCCGCCGCCTGGGCCTGGGTGATCGCCGACGCCTCCGAGACCCCGGTCCGCTGGCAGGCGGGCGCACTCGGCAGAGCCACCAACAACGTCGCCGAACTCACCGCGCTGGAGCGGCTGCTGGCGGCGACCGACCCCGATGTGCCGCTCGAGGTCCGGATGGACTCGCAGTACGCCATGAAGGCGGTCACCACCTGGCTGCCCGGCTGGAAGCGCAACGGCTGGCGCACTGCGGCCGGCAAACCGGTCGCCAACCAGGAACTCGTCGTCGGCATCGACGAACTCCTGCAGGGCCGCTCCGTCGAGTTCCGCTACGTCCCCGCCCACCAGGTCGACGGCGACCGGCTCAACGACTTCGCCGACCGGGCCGCCAGCCAGGCGGCCGCCGCCCAGCAGGACGCGGGCAGCGACGCGGGCTCGCCCGAGCCGCCGCCCTCCCCGGACACCCCGCCGGCCGGCGCCGCGAAACGCCGCTCCTCCGCGGCCAAGGCGTCCTCCCGGCCGCGCGGTGGTTCCTCGGCCCGCACGATCAAGGCGAAGTTCCCCGGCCGCTGCCTCTGCGGCCGCTCCTACGCGGCAGGCGAGCCCATCGCCAAGAACGACAGCGGCTGGGGCCACCCCGAATGCCGCACGACCGCGAGCGTCTGAGCAGGACCGCCTCGTCTCGCCGGCCCACCGGGCCGCGACGGATGACAGACTGACGCCATGGACGAGCGCACATTCGACAGGTCGGGTCAGCACGCCTCCGTGATCGGTCTCGGCACCTGGCAACTCGGGGCGGACTGGGGGGAGGTCGACGACAAGCAGGCCCTCACGGTCCTGGAGGCCGCCGCCGAGTCCGGGGTCACCTTCTTCGACACCGCCGACGTGTACGGCGACGGGCGCAGCGAGCAGACCATCGCGTCGTTCCTGAGCGGCCGACCCGATCTGCACGTCCTGGTCGCGACCAAGATGGGCCGCCGGGCCGAACAGCTCCCGGAGAACTACGTGCTGGACAACTTCCGCGCGTGGAACGACCGTTCGCGGCGCAACCTCGGCGTCGACCGCATCGACCTGGTGCAGTTGCACTGCCCGCCGACGCCCGTCTACTCCTCCGACGAGGTCTTCGACGCCCTCGACACCCTGGTGGCGGAGGAGCGCGTCGCCGCCTACGGGGTCAGCGTGGAGACCTGCGCCCAGGCGCTGACCGCGATCAGCCGGCCGAACGTGGCGAGCGTGCAGATCATCCTCAACCCGTTCCGCATGAAGCCCCTGCTCGAGGTGCTCCCGGCGGCCCGGGCGGCGGGCGTCGGCGTCATCGCCCGCGTCCCACTGGCCTCGGGGCTGCTGTCGGGCAGGTACACCAAGGACACCGTCTTCCCGGAGAACGACCACCGCACCTTCAACCGGCACGGTGAGTCCTTCGACCAGGGCGAGACCTTCTCCGGTGTGGACTACGCGACCGGCGTCGAGGCCGCCGCCGAGTTCGCCGCGCTCGCCCCCGAGGGCTACACCCCGGCCCAGCTGGCCCTGCGCTGGATCGTCCGGCAGCCCGGCGTCACCACCGTCATCCCCGGCGCCCGCTCGCCCGAGCAGGCCCGCGCCAACGCGCACGCCGCCCGGCTCCCGGAGCTGTCCGAGCGGACGCTCACCGCGATCGACGACCTCTACGCACGGCGGATCAAGGACCAGGTGGAGTCCCGCTGGTAGGAGTCCCCGGCAGTGCCGTCCGCGGAGTCCGTCGGCAGCGGCCCGGAACCGTCACGGCTCCAGGAGCAGCTGCCTCTCCTGGTCGCCGGAGGCTGCTCCCGCGTCACGCGTGGTGAAGGCCCGGGCGAGCGTGTCGCTCGCCCGCCGCACCGCACCCGGGGCGCCCTGCACGGTGACGGCCACCGGCGCGGACAGACGTCCGGGATCCATGGGAGGGCCGTCGGCGCGGGCCTCCCCGGTGAAGGTCGCCATGTGGACCGCCGCCTTCTCGTCGGAGGGAAGCCCGTCCGGTGCCCCGAACGCCCGCTCGAGGGCCCGCACGACCACCCGTGCGTCGTCGACGCCCTCGCCGCTGAGTGTCACGGTGAGCCGGGTATCGGGCATACGTCCCGCAACCTCCCGGTCTCGATGTCGTCGGCGTCCGTGCAACCGGCCGTCCGGCGCCCGAACCGGGCCCGGAACCGGGGAGAACGGCCGCGAACGGGGAAGACGCGGGAAGGAGGGATCGAGGCCGTTCATCCCAGGAGGCATCGTGCCGGACCCGGAGCAGGGCGAGAGCAGGCGCAGGGGGCGCAACGAGACCGAAGAGGAGCGGGCGGACCGGATGTGGCAGGAGCTCATCCAGGAGGTCCGCGTCGCGCAGACGGGTGTCCAGATCCTCTTCGGCTTCCTGCTGACCGTGGTGTTCACCCCGAAGTACGCGCAACTGTCCGACATGGACCAGACCATCTACATCATCACGGTCGTCCTCGGCGCCTGCGCCACCGGGGCGCTCATCGGCCCCGTCTCGCTGCACCGGCTCGTCTCCGGGCGGCGCGTCAAACCGCAGGCGGTGCGGTGGGCGTCCCGGCTGACCCTGCTCGGCCTCGTCCTGCTGCTCGCCACCACCAGCGCCGCACTGCTGCTGATCCTGCGCGTGGCGACCCACGACGGCTTCGTCCCGTACCTGGTCGCCGGGGTGGTCACCTGGTACCTGGTGTGCTGGTTCGGGCTCCCGATGTGGGCCCGGCACCGGCACACGACACGGTGACGCCGTCGCCTGCTGTGCGTCGGCTGTTCTGCGTCGGCTGTCGTCCGAGGTCGTCCCTCAGCTGCCGGCGAGGACGTCCGCGAGGAAGCCGTCGAGGTGGACCTCCTCGTGTCCCGGCGCGACCGTCCGGTACGTCTCGCGCAGGAAGTCCCCGACGCTCTCGGCCCAGGCGAACACCACCGCGCGGTGCCGGCCGCCGTCGGCGTGGGCCGCACCGAAGAACTCCATCCGCAGTTCCCGCTCCACGCCCAGGGACTCCGGACGCAACCGCACGTCACCGGTCCCGGTCGGGCGGGCGAGGCCGTCGAAGAGCATGTCCCGGTCCAGCTGCCAGCGTGCGAGGACCCGGCCCTCGTGGCTGAACACGACGGTGACGGCGAAGGGGTCCGCGGGGTCGTAACTCAGGTGGGCGAGCCCGGGAATGCGGTCCGCGACGCCCGCCTGGATCTCCACCACCAGGGTCTTGTGCACGAACGAGTTCACGAAAGGGCCTCCGGGAAGTACCGACGTAGAGCCTTCTGGTACCCCGCAACCGGACCGTATGCTCATCCCTTCGGATGTTCCCTCGGTGCCGCGCCCGGCTCGTCCCGGGCGGGGTCCCGTTCAGCCGAAGGCGCTCCGCAGCGCCGGCAGCAGGGTTTCCTCCGACCGGTCGAGGTACTCCGGCTGTGTGTCGCCGCCGATCCGCACGAGGGCGATCTCGGTGAAACCGGCCTCCACGTAGGCGCGGACGGCCTCGACGAAGTCCGCCGGGTCGCTGCCGCAGGGGATCGAGCCGGCGACGTCCCCGGGCCGTACGAACCGGGTGGCCGACGCGAAGTAATCCGGGTGCGGCAGCTCGGAGTTGGCCTTCCGGCCGTTGCCGAACCGGCGGAACTGGCGATGAGCGCGTTCGACGGCCGTGTCGCGGTCGGGGTCGTAGCACACGGGCAGCTGTCCCACCCGCGGCTCGCCCGCGCCGCCGTGCCGGTCGAACGACTCGAGCAGCCCGGCTTCCGGCCCCGTGGCGATCACCAGATCCGCGAGCCGGCCCGCAAGGGCGCAGGACCGCTCCCCGGAGACCGCGACACCGATCGGCGGCGGCTGGTCCGGCAGGTCCCACAGCCGGGCCGACTCGACGTCGAAGTGGGTGCCGCGGTGGTTCACGTGCCCGCCCTCGAACAGCGCACGGATGATCTCCACCGCCTCCTCGAGCATCTCGTGCCGCACATCCACCGGCGGCCAGCCGCCGCCCGCCACATGCTCGTTGAGGTTCTCTCCCGAGCCGAGCCCCAACCGGAACCGGCCCTCGGACAGCAGCTGCATCGTCGCGGCCTTCTGCGCCACCACCGCCGGGTGACAGCGGAACGTCGGACACGTCACACGTACGTCATCAGCGGAATCCGAGAGGTGGCCCGGGCCGCCGCGCCCAGCACGCTCCACGCGTACGGCGCGTGACCCTGCGACCGCAGCCACGGGAAACAGTGGTCCTAGGTCTTTGAGGTCACGGAGAAGTCGAAGCCCGCCTCCTCGGCCCGCACCACATGGTCGACCAACTCACGGGGCCCGCTCTGCTCGGTCGTCATCGTGTATCCGATATGTGCCATGACCACCGGGCCCCCGGCCGGAGGGAGCGATAACGGTGGACCGTGCACCGGTGAGCGGCGACCGGGGCGGAGACACGGAGGGTCGGGGACGGTCCCGGGCCGGATGGGGAGGGACGGGCTCAGGACCGCGCGAGGGCGGCGATGCGCAGGTCGCGGGTGCGGCTCTGATGCTCGATGACGTGCTGCCGGGCGGCCGCCGCGTCGCCGCGGCGGATCGCGTCCAGGATCCGGGTGTGCTCCTCGAGGATCAGGGTGAGGTTGTCCGGACGGGTGGTGGTGCCGGAGTCGTAGACCTTCAGCTGGGCGTCCAGACGGTCCATCAGCTCGATGATCGTCTCATTGTGCCCGGCCTCGCGCAGCGCCCGGTGCCACTGCTGGTTGAGCTCCCGCAGCTCCGCGGGGTCCGTCGACGCCGCGGCGGACTCGTGGACGTGGACGAGCCGGGCCAGGTCGAGCTCGGTCCGACGGGTCGCGGCCGCCTGCGCGGCCGAAGACTCCAGTGCGATGCGCGCCTCGCAGATCTCCAGGATCTCCTGGGGGGTACGGGTGCGCACCACGTAGCCACGAGTGGCCCGGGTCACCAGGCCCTCCTGCTCGAGCCGGATCAGCGCCTCCCGGACAGGAGTGCGTGAGACGTTGAACTGCGTACTGAGACCGGTCGGGATCAGGACGGTACCGGGGGGTGACTGGCCGTCGAGGATGCCCTGCCGGATCCGGGCGTAGTGGCTGCCCGCGCCCGTGTCGGCGCCCCGGTCTCCCCGTGCGGTGCTCAAACTGGTCGCTCCCCTTCCGTGCCGAGGGCCGGTCCGTCGTCGGCGCACGCGAAGCGGTGCTCTCGGCGGACAGATGTTCTCGCGATTCGAGACGGCCATAGTCTGCCACTGTCTACATGTGTATACAGTTGCCTGCAGCTGAATCCGGACATGAGGGCCGTCGAGTCCTCCGGTCCGGGTCCACGTTCGAGTGCATGACCCATGTACGCCTGACGGGATTTCGGGAGCTTCTGATGCATCGTGGCGCGCAGCCGGGGCGATACGCCGCCCACCCGGCGCACCCGGTAGCCGGGCCGACCTCCCGCTTCTGCAACAGCCTGACGAGCCGTCGGCACATCGACCTCATGCGCGTCGTCAGCACGGGCTGTTGTTGATCACACACGCACTTCGCCTGCCGCGTTCCGGCCGCTGAAACAGCGGCGGGCGCGGCCGTGTCAGGCCCGACCGCAGGCGCGCCTCGTCTCCCGCCCCAGCTCGCCCCGCCCAGTCCACTGTTCGGCATGGCTCCGGGCGCCGGCTCCGGGCGCCGGCTCCGGGCGCCGCCCCCAAGGCCTCACCGCCACACGGCCCCGAAGTCCTTCCCGGCTGCCGCCCCACACCGGCCAAGCGGTCGGACGGGCGGCCGAAACACTCCTGAAGGGGATCTCCCATGCCCGAGCAGACGCTGCTCGCCAAGGACCGACCACCGCATCCCGGTCCTGCCGGTCCTGCCGGACGACCCGGCGCACCGAGGAAGGGGGCGGCCGGACCGTCCTCCGCCGGACGCAACCGCCGGACGCTGCTGCGCACCGCCCGCGCGGCCGGCCCCTGGGCCGTCCCCCTGCTGGTCCTGGTGGTGTGGCAGTGGACCGCCGCGGCCGGAATCCTGTCGCCGTCCGTCCTCCCCGCCCCCGGAGCGGTTCTGCGGGCGGGAAGCGATCTGGCCGCCACCGGAGAACTCCAGTTCCACATCCTCACCAGCCTGCGGCGCATCCTGCAGGGCTTCGCCCTGGGCGCGGCCACCGGCCTGATCCTGGGCTTCCTGGTCGGCATGTCGAAGGTGACGGAGATCCTCCTCGACCGGTCCCTGCAGATGGTGCGCACCATCCCGCACCTGGCTCTGGTGCCCCTGATGATCGCCTGGTTCGGCATCGGGGAGGAGCCCAAGATCCTCCTCGTGGCGCTGGGCACCTTCTTCCCCATCTACCTGAACACCGTGACCGGCATCCGCGGGGTCGACCCCAAGCTGCTGCAGCTCGGCCGCTCCTACGGACTGGGACGGTGGCGCCTGGTGCGCGACATCGCCGTCCCCGGGGCCATGCCCACCATCCTGTCCGGCATCCGGTACTCCCTCGGCGTCGCCTGGATGACCCTCGTGGTCGCCGAGACCATCTCGGCCAGCGACGGGATCGGCTACCTCGCCCAGAACGCCCGCGAGTTGCTGCGCACCGACCAGATCGTCCTCGCCATCGTGCTGTACGCACTGGCCGGCCTGCTCGCCGACCTCCTGACCAGGCTCATCGAAAGGAGGGTGCTCCGGTGGCACCCGAACTACCGTCCCAAGGCGAACCAGTGACCCCGGCGCGGGCGGGTGCCCGGCTCGCTCTGGACGGCCTGGGCCGGCAGTACGACGGCCGGTGGGTGCTGGAGAACCTCGACCTGGAGATCGAAGCCGGCTCCTTCGTCTCCTTCCTCGGCCCCAGCGGCGCGGGCAAGAGCACCCTGCTGCGGATCGTCGCCGGGCTGGAGGAGCCGAGCGCGGGAACCGTCCAGCTCCACGGAGCCGGTCCACAACCGCCCATGGTGCGGATGATGTTCCAGGAGGACCGGATGCTGCCCTGGCGCACGGTCGAGGACAACGTGCTGCTGGGCGTCAGGGGCCGCAGGGACGAGGCGCGCGCCCTGCTGGAGGCCGTGGGACTGGCCGACCGCGGGGGCGCCTGGCCGGCCGAGCTCTCCGGCGGGCAGAGGCAGCGCGTCGCCCTGGCCCGCGCCCTGCTCCACCACCCCGAACTGCTGCTTCTGGACGAGCCGTTCGGCGCTCTGGACGCGATCACCCGGATCGCCATGCAGCAACTCCTGGAACGCCTGTGGCTGGAGCAGCCGCGCACCGTCCTGCTGGTGACCCATGACGTGGAGGAGGCGCTCGTGCTCTCCGACCGCGTCCTGGTGCTGGCCGACGGCGCCGTCGGCCGCGACCTGCGCATCGACCTGCCCCGCGGGGAGCGGCGCGGGCACCCCCGCCTCGTCGCCTGGAAGGAGGAACTGCTCCAGGGACTCCTCGAACCGCACTCCTCCGTCCCGGCCGACGTCTGACCCCGCGCACCACCCCACCTCCGCCACCCGCACCCCAGCTTCCGCCCGCCCGAGCAACGCGCACCGAGAAAGAACCCGACCGTGACCGTAAACCGCCCGTTCTCCCGTTCGACCACAGGAGCCTCCCCGCTCCTGTCCGGAAACGTCTCGCGCCGCCGCATCCTGGCCGTCGGCGGTGCCGCCGCCCTCGCCCCGGCGCTGGCCGCCTGCGGCGGCGGATCGCGGCCGGGCAACGCGGCGCTGGCCGACGGCGTGCCGCAGAAGCTCCGCTACGCGGTCATCGGCAGCGGCAGGACCGGCACCCCGGCGGCCCTGCGCTACAAGTTCGACGGCGTGGACCTGGGCAAGGAACTCGGCGGCACCACCGTCACCTGGCCGTCCGGATTCACCGCCTCGCTGCCGGTGATGGAGGCGCTCAAGGCCGGCAGCGTCGACCTCACCTTCGCCACCGCCACCGCCGTGGCCTACGCGATCGGCGGAGGCGTGCCCATCGTGCCGCTCGCCGCCTACCCGCTGCCCGCCAACGAGGTCGAGATCCTCGTCCCCCAGAACTCGCCCATCCGCGGCGCCGCCGACCTCAAGGGCAAGCGGGTCGCCGACCAGCAGGGCACCACCGGCACCTACAGCCTCATCAAGTACCTGCAGACCGCCGGTCTGCGGCTGGACGACGTCGAGTACGTCAACCTGCCGGCCGCCGACGCCGAGTCGGCCTTCGCCAACGGCAAGGTGGACGCCTGGATCAGCTGGACGCCGGCCATCAGCCTGGGCCGGGCCCGGCACAAGGCCCGCAGGCTGCCGAACGTCAAGACCTACGACTACTCCTTCTACGTGGCCAGTGAGTCCTTCGCCGAGGAGTACCCCGAGGCCGCGGCGAAGGTGGTGCGTGTCGTCCGGGACACCCAGCGCCGCGTCAACGCCCGTCCCGAGGCGAGCGTCGAGTTCTTCGACAAGATCGGCGGATTCGGCTCGGAGGACCTCGAGCGCGAGGTGTTCCTCGAGCTGACCAAGGAGAAGAGGCTCTCGGACTCCAACGCCGACCGGCTCGCGCCGGTGGACCGCAAGGCGATCGAGAACACCCAGGACCTCGCCGACAGCTTCCACGCCCTGGGCGTCTACCCCTCGAAGATCGACGTGACCGGGTTCCTGCAGGACTCCCGGTTCGACACGGTCAAGAAGGCGGTGGCCGCCGAACTGGCCGAGTGACCGGCAGGGCGCACCACAGGACACACAGCGCTACAGCACTACAGCACGGAAGAGAGAACACGCAGTGAGCACCCCCGAGAACCAGATGCACCTCGCGGCCTTCGTGACCGCGGGCCCCGGCCGGCCCGGCGGCTGGCGCCACCCCGGGTCCGAGCCCGGCTGGCTGTCCGCCTCCTACTACCAGCACATCGGCCGCGTGCTCGAGCAGGGCAAGTTCGACCTGATGTTCCTCCCGGACATCCTGTCCGTGCCCGACCGCCTCGGCGGCAGCATGGACAGCCAGCTGCGCTACGGCGCGCTCGGCTCCCTGCGGCTCGATCCGACGCCGGTGCTGTCGGCGGTCGCCGCCGCCACCACCCGGCTCGGCGTGGCCGCCACGATCTCCACCAGCTACTTCGAGCCCTTCCCCGTGGCGCGCTCCTTCGCCACGCTCGACCACCTCAGTGACGGCCGCGCCGCCTGGAACGTGGTGACCTCCTTCCAGGACTCCGAGGCCCGCAACTTCGGCGAGGACCGGCACATCGACCGCGACCAGCGCTACGAGCGGGCCGACGAGTTCCTCGAGGTGACCTGCAAGCTGTGGGACAGCTGGGAGGACGACGCCCTCGTGGCGGACCCGGAAGCCCCCCTCTTCGCCGACCCCGAGCGCGTGCACGCCATCGACCACAAGGGGGAGTGGTTCAACGTCCGCGGCCCGCTGAACACGCCCCGGCCGCCCCAGGGCTACCCGGTGATCATCCAGGCCGGGGCGTCCCCCAAGGGCCGCGACTTCGCGGCGCGCTGGTCCGACGTCATCTTCTGCAGCCACGCCTCCCTGGAATCGGCCAAGGACTTCTACCAGGACATCAAGGCCCGGGCGGTCCGCCACGGCCGCCGTGCCGAGGACGTCAAGATCCTCCCCATGGCCACCCCCATCATCGGTCCCACCACCGAGGCCGCGCGCGAGGCCGAGCAGCGCCTTGCGGACCTGGTCCCGCCGCTGGCCGGCCTGTCGACCCTCGCCTACCACCTGGACGTGGACCTCTCGGAGCTGCCGCTCGACGAGCCGCTGCCCGACGTCGACGTCCCCGGTGTCCAGGGGCACTACAAGGAGGTCGTGGAGATGACCCGGCGCGAGGGGCTGACCCTGCGTGAGCTGGGCAAGCGCTACGGCGGCCGCACCGAGGGCTCCTTCGTCGGCACGGCGGCCGAGGTCGCCGACGGCATGGCGCAGTGGTTCACCGAGGGCGCCTGCGACGGCTTCACCGTGGGCGCCGTCCACACGCCGGGCGCCTTCGAGGACTTCGTCCGCCAGGTGGTGCCCGACCTGCAGCGCCGCGGCCTGTTCCGCACCGAGTACGAGGGCACCACCCTGCGCGACCACCTGGGCCTGGAGCGCCCCGAGACCGGGCAGTGGCGCAACCGCCGGAACGGGAACGGCGACAACGGCTGACCCGCACCGCACCCCACACACCGGATCCCGCACAGCGACGCCAAGGACCTCACGGCATGACAGCAGCAGGCGACATCACGAGCATCACCGGCCGCACCACCGACACCCAGGGGCGCTTCCTGGTGACCGCCCGGACGAACCACTTCGTCTCCGACGCCCGCACAGGGCCGGGGGAGGCCGTCGGGGCGGGAGAGCTGCTGCTGTCCGCCCTGGCCTCCTGCTCCCTGAGCAACATCCAGCTCCATGCCGAGGAACGCGGCTCCGGCCTGACCGGTGGCCGGGCCGAGATCAGCTACCAGCGGGACCCGCAGGATCCCACCCGCTACACCTACCTGCGGATCGAGCTGCTGCTCGAGGGAGTGGACCAGGGCGAGGCCGACGTCCTGGTCGGGCTCTTCACCGGCAGCTGTCCCATCTACAACACCCTGCGCCGGGGCGGCCACGTCGAGGTGGCCGCCCGGGTGCAGGAACCGCTCGCCGGCGCCGCCTGAGGAACCGGCCGACCCGGAGCCGGGTCACGCCGAAACCCCGCACTCGGCCCGCCGCACGGCAGGCATGCGGGCCCGGGGCCGCTCCCGGCCCCGGGCCCGCTCCACCGCATCCCGCACCCCCCGCACGCACACCTGAAGGTGATCACCGTGGCCACCGTCCTGTCCGTCTCCGGCAGTCCCTCCGCCGCATCCCGCACCGCCCGCCTGCTGCGCCACCTGGACGCGCGACTGACCGCCAGGGGACACGAGGTGATCCCGCTGGACGTACGCACCCTGCCCGCCGAGGCGCTGCTCGGCGGCGACTTCGGCCACCCCGCGGTCCGCGAGGCCACCGCCCTGTTCGAACGCGCCGACGGCGTCGTGATCGGCACCCCCGTCTACAAGGCCGCCTACTCCGGCCTGCTCAAGTCCCTGCTGGATCTGCTCCCGCAGTACGCCCTGGCCGGCCGGACCGTACTGCCGCTGGCCACCGGCGGCTCCACCGCCCATGTTCTGGCCGTCGACTACGCACTGCGCCCGGTCCTCTCCTCGATGGGCGCCGAGCACATCACCCCCGGCTGGTTCGTCCTCGACAAGCACCTGGCCACCGCCCCCGACGGCACCCTGGACATCGAACCGGAGACCGCCCGTCACCTCGAGCGCGTCGTCGACGGCTTCGCCACCGCCCTCGAACGCAGCACCCTGCTGGCCGTCGGCTGACCAGGAGCGGGCACGTTCCCCCGCGGAGGAGACCCTCAGCCGGAGCCCGGCCGGAACGTGCGCAGGAACGTCCGTAGCGCCTCCTGGTTCTCCGCCCTCTCCCAGTCGGCGGCCGGGGTCGTCCAGCGCAGCGAGAAGCCGCGCCCGCCGCCCAGGAGGAACCCGCGGCCGAAGGTGCGCACCCGGGGGCCGTCGGCCGCCGACAGCCACTCCATGTCGGCGGCCTCGCGCCCCTGGTACGTGGTCGCGCGGATCGCGCCGATCCGCTCGTAGGCGTCCGTCCGCTCCAGGGGCGGCTCCACGTCGTCCCGCCACACGGCCACCGGGTCCGGACCGACCCGCTCGCTGTAGGTGACCGCGAGGGTGCGGGTGTTCCCGTCCACGCCGAAGGTGACGCGGTAGGCGAGGTCGGACACGCGGGAGGTGTCCAGCCGTTCGAAGCCCTCGGGGAGCGCGAGGGAGAAGCCCTCCGGCGCACGGTAGAGGCGGTAGCCGGCCGGGAGGCCCGCCGGGTCCGAGGGGGCCGGGGTGGGTGCGGCGGACGGCGGGGAACCGCCCCGGTCGCCCGGCTCGCCGGGTTCGGCCGCCCCGGACGGGGCCGAGGGAGCCGGCGCGGAGACGGAGGCCGGCGGCGTGTCCGGCGCTTCGGCGGCGGAGCCGGTGCCGGTTCCGGGCAGCCCCGAGGCCGCGGCGAGTGCGACGGCCGCCACGATGACGACGGCCAGGACCGTGCCGAGGACCGTCGTCCGTCTGCTCCACTCCCGGCCCATGGCCCTGAGGGCGGCGGTGCGGGGGCCGCGCAGCCGGGGGCCCGGCGCCGCGCCCAGGACAGCGCCGGGGTCCTCGCTGAGAGCACGGGTGAGCGCCTCGCGGACCACCTGCCGGGTCAGCCGCTCCCGCGTGTCCTTGCGGAGCAGGCCCTGAACGACCTGGGTCAGGGGTCCCGCGCGCACGGGCGTGCGCAGCGGCAGCCGGTCCACTGCCTTCAGCGTGGACTCGGGCCGCCCCCGGTCGCGGAACGGGGGACGTCCCTCGACCATCGTGTAGAGGATGGCGCCCAGCGTCCACAGGTCCGCGGCGGGACCGACGCGCTCGTCGCGGGCCTGCTCGGGGGAGGCGTACGACGGTGCCGTGAGGCGGGGTGCCGGGGTCGAGCCGGCCAGGCCGAACCCGGCGACCACGACCGGTCCGGTCTCCCGCACGAACACCTGGCCGGGGCTGAGTTCGCCGTGCGTGATGCCCGCCGCGTGTGCGGCATCCAGCACGTCGAGCAGCTCCAGCCCGATCCGCGCGGCCCGCACATGGTTGAACATGCCCTCCTCGCTGAGGAGTTCGCCGAGCGGTGTGCCGTCGATCCAGGCGGTGACGGTCCACAGGAAGCCGGCCTCGTCGACGGCGTCGACGGCGGTGGCGATCCGTCCGGGACACAACCGCGCCATGCCCTCGGTCGTGCGCAGGACACGGGAGGAGACGCGACGCACGGGCTCGGACGGATTCTCCGGGAGCGCGATCTGCGTGACCAGACAGGGACGTCCCGTCCCGAGGTCGTCGGCGTACCAGCGGATGTGATGGGGCTCGCGATGGATGACCTCGGCCAGCCGGTACCTCCCGGCGACCGGCTGGTGTGTGAAGACGTGCGCCCTGCCCATGGCCATCCCTCGTCCGAGCCGCTGCTTCCGCCTTTGCCGGAAGTACGTGCGACCGGGCGCCTTTTGTTCAACTCGAAGAAAGGAGCGAGCGGATGCGGACCTCCAGGGCCCGAGGGGAGGGCTCAGCGCAGCCCGAAACGGGACGCCCAGGCGATCATGTCGCCGGTGGTCGCGTTGCCCCCGCACACCACCAGCCCGATCCGGGCCCCCTCGCCGACCCGCTCCAGCACCCGGCGCGCCGCCGGCAGCAGACAGCCCGCGGCCGGCTCCGTCCACACCTTGGCGTGGTCCGCGAGGTCCAGCGAGCCCTGTACGGCCTCCCGGTCCGGCACCACCAGCACCTCGGTGACCAGCGCCGACACATGCTCGTAGGTCAGCTGCGACACGGCCGGGGCGCTGAGCGTGGAGACGATCGACGACAGCGCGACCGGCACCGGACCGCCCGCCGCGAGCGCCTCGGACATGGCCTGGGCACCCTCCGTCTCCACACCCCAGATCCTGATTCCGGGCCGCCGGGCCCTGAGCGCCGCCGCCACACCGGAGATCAGTCCGCCGCCACCGATGCTCACCAGTACGTCGGTGAGGTCACCGGCGTCGTCGGCGAACTCCAGTCCCACGGTGCCCTGCCCGGCGATCACCACCGGGTCGTCGAAGGGGTGGACCAGGGTCAGCCCTTCCTGCTGAAGCCGCGTCATCAGGGCGAAGGCACCGTCCATGTCGTCGGCCAGCCGCACCGACGCGCCGGCCGTCTCCGCGACCTCGACCGCCCGCGCGGGGGCCGACCGGGGCATCACCACCGTGGCCTTGACGTCGAGTGCGGAGGCCATGACCGCGACGGCGATCCCGTGATTGCCGCCGCTCACGGCCACGACCCCGGCGGCCCGCTCCGCCTCGTCCAACGACAACAGCTTCGCCACCGCGCCGCGCGCCTTGAACGACCCGGTGCGCTGCAGCAGTTCCAGCTTCGCCGTGACCGGGGCGCCGAGCAGTGCCGACAACCCGGGACTCGGCACCGTCGGCGTCCGTACCACGTGTCCGGCGATCCGCTCCGCCGCGGCCTCGATCTCCGGCATCCCGATCATGACAACCGCCTTCCGGCGCGGGGCGTGATCCGCGCCGTGACGAACCCTGACCCGATCGGCCGCCAAGGTCAACAGGGGTCGTCCGGCGGTACGTGCCTCAGTGCTGCTGCGGCTTCTGCGGCGTGGCCTCGCTGGGCCGCACGATGACGTGCCCCTCGCCCTGCAACATCAGTTGCACCGCCTCGCCCGAGCCGCCGCGCAGCATCGAACCGAGCGACTGCGAGCGGTGCAGGGAGGTGGCCAGGCCCGCCGTCCAGCCGACGATCGCGTCCGTGTCGACGTAGACCGGGTACTGCGGCGACACCGGGAGGACCAGCGGATCGCCCTCGCAGACCAGGCCCAGCAGGCCGTGCCCGGTGAAGACACTGTTGAACAGGCCGCCGCCGGTGATGCCGGCGCCCTTCACGGTCGAGATGCGGTACGACAGCGTGGAGTCGAAGCACAGGACGTTGCGGCCGTTGACGGTGAACTCGTCGCCCGGCTCGAGCTGGACGATGAAACAGTTCTGCGCCTCCTGCGCGAACCATGCCTCGCCCTGTCCCCGCACCGCCATCAGCGGCAGCCCTTCGCCCGTCACCGCGCGTTTGAGCATGCCGCCCACGCCCTGGCCCTTGCGCTCGAACTGGAGTCCGCCGCGGTAGGCGATCATCGCACCCTGCCGGGCGTGCATCTCGCCGTTGACGACGTACCGGATGCACTTGGCGTTCTCGACGGTCATGCCCGGAGCCGAGGCGGGCTGCACCATGTGCCGGCTGGAAAACAGATCACCCTTCATGGGGGCATCCTCGCCCGGAGGATCCGCCTCCGCCAAGATCCCGCCCGGAATCGAACGTGAGGACGTCGGCGCGGTGGCCGGGCCCGGGGACGGCTGGTCCGCCGGATGGCTCGAGGGCGGGGCCGGGTCGGGCCCGACTCGTCCATCTCGTCGGTGGCGTAGTTCCAGAACCGGGCCTCGCCGGGTTCGTGGCCGCGGAGCACGGGATGCCCAAAGATCCTGAACCGTGTCTTCCCCCCTGGGCTCTGCTGTGCTTGCCTGGGGAGCCGTTTTCGCCGGGCGGGGCGGGAGTCGCCGTATGCGCAAGCCGTGGGTCGTGGGGGTGGCGCTGGCCGCCGTGCTGCTCGGCGCGTGCGGGGACCCGTCGTCCGGGCCCGGGTCCGAGCCGCCACCGCCCGCCGCGCCCGAGGCGTCGGCCACCACGCACCAACGGCCCGCGGCCACGCCCGGTGCCGCTTCGCCCGGTGCGGGCGGCTCCCGGGACGTCTCCCCCGGCGCCGCGTCCGGCGAACCGCCCACCGTGCTGTACCTCGGCGACTCACTCGCGATGGAGAACCAGAAGGTCCTCGGGCGGGAACTGCGCGAGGACCTGCGCGCGCGGTACACGAGCGCGCCCTACTCGGGCACCACCCTGTGCGACTACCTGGAGGGTTCCGCGCAGCGGTCCCTGGTCCCGGCGGCGGACAAGGCGGCGGCGCTGGTGCGCTCGCTGCGGCCGGACTACGTGGTGCTGCAGTTCTGGGGCAACGCCTGGGACTACACCCCCTGCATGGACGGAATCACCTACGCCGCCTCGCCGGAGAGGTACTTCGAGCGGTACGCGGCCGCCGCGCGCCGACTCACCGAGCAGATCCGCGCGGCCGGTGCGGCCCGACCGCCCCGGATCGTCTGGGTGTTGCAGGGACCCGACCCGATCACCCCCGACCGGATCCGCCGGGTGAACACGCTCTACGAGGAACACGCCGCCGCCTCCGGCGGCCTGGTGGCCGACGCGGGCGGCACGGTGAGTCCGGCCGGGGCGCGCTACACCTGGTCGCAGTACCTGCCGTGCGACGCCTACGAGCGGGCCCACCCCGAGTACTGCACCCAGCAGGGCCGAGGCCGCACCGCCCTGCACCTGGACGACGACTACCTGCACTTCTGCCTGGCGCCCACGACCTCGACGCCGAAACCCTGCCCGGTCCGCTCCCCCGGCATCCTGCGCATCGCGCGGGAGATCACCCGGGTGCTCGGGGAGCATGTCCGCTCCCGCTGACGAAACGCGTCAAAACCGTTCGACAACAGGCGCGTTCACCGCTGGGACGGGCGGTGTGTGGGCCACGGGGACGCGTCCCGCCGAGGTGCGGGGCCCCTTCCGCGAGGCCGTGGCCGCCGACGAGGCCCAGTGGGCCCGCGGGCGGACCCGGCCGCCGTCGGCCGGGCGGGGCCCGTCCGTGGCCCCGCCCGCCCACGCCGGCGTCACTCGCCCGCGTACGCCTTCTCCAGGGCGGCGATGTCGAGCTTGCCCATCGACAGCATGGCCTTCATGGCGCGGTCCGCCTTCTCCTGGTCCGGGTCGCTGATCAGCTCGGTCAGCCGCACCGGGGTGACCTGCCAGGACACGCCGAACCGGTCCTTGAGCCAGCCGCAGGGGCCGTGCTCCCCACCGCCCTCGACGAGCTTGTCCCAGTAGTGGTCGACCTCCGCCTGGTCGGCGCAGTCGATCTGGAAGGAGATCGCCTCGCTGAACTTGAACTCGGGTCCGCCGTTCAGCGCGACGAACTTCTGTCCGTGGGCCGTGAACTCCACGGTGAGGACGGAGCCCGTCGTGCCGTACCCGGACTCGGTGTACCGGAGGATCCGGCCGACACTCGAGTTCTTGAACACGGAGACGTAGAAGTCCGCGGCCTCTTCGGCCTGGCCGTCGAACCAGAGACACGTGGTGAATCCGTCGGTGGTCATGGATGCCTCCCGGGGTGTGGAAAGGGTGTGGAACACGGTCTGTCGGTGTCGACCGGCCCGCCCCTCGAAACTCATCGGTCGGCGGCGCTCTGCCCCTGGCGAATCTGCCGCGGGCAGAGAAAGCCCCGCGGGCCACCGCGGCCGGTCGAGAGTGAGGACACACGGTCGCACCGGCCGTGCGCCGAAGAGCAACACGGCTATGACACCGACAACACGGGAGCGCCGATGTCTCCACTCACCGCCGGCCGGCCGCCGGCTCCGCTGCCCCGGGCCGAGGAGGGCGACACCCCTTCGACCCGGTTCGACGACCATCTGGCCGCGCAGCTCCTCGCGCAGCGGATCGTGCTGCTCGGGACCCAGGTCGACGAGGTCTCCGCCAACCGGGTGTGCGCGCAGCTGCTGATCCTGTCCGCCGAGGACCCGCGCACCGACATCAGCCTGTACGTCAACAGCCCCGGCGGCTCCGTGCACGCGGGCCTGGCGATCTACGACACGATGCGGCTGATCCCCAACGACGTCTCGACGCTCGCCATGGGATTCGCGGCCAGCATGGGCCAGTTCCTGCTGAGCGTCGGCGCACCGGGCAAGCGGTACGCCCTGCCCAACGCGCGGATCATGATGCACCAGCCGTCCGCCGGGATCGGCGGCACCACCGCCGACATCGAGATCCAGGCGGAGAACCTGGAGTTCACCAAGCGGACCATCGAGCGGATCACCGCCGAGCACACCGGCCAGTCGGCGGAGACGATCTCCCGGGACGGCGATCGTGACCGCTGGTTCACGGCCGAGGAGGCCAGGGAGTACGGAATGGTGGACCGGGTGGTGGAGTCGCTGGACGATGTCCGGCCTGCCGCGACGCGACGCCGGATGGGGCTGTGACGATGGGTACGTACACGATTCCGAACGTCGTCGAGCGCACCCCGCAGGGCGAGCGGTCCTACGACGTGTTCAGCCGGCTGCTGTCCGAGCGGATCATCTTCCTGGGCACCGAGATCGACGACGGGGTGGCCAACGTGGTCATCGCCCAGCTCCTCCATCTGGAGTCGTCGGCGCCGGAGAGCGAGATCGCGGTCTACATCAACTCCCCGGGCGGCTCGTTCACCTCGCTCATGGCGATCTACGACACCATGGCGTTCGTCCAGGCGCCGATCTCGACGTACTGCGTCGGTCAGGCGGCGTCCACGGCGGCGGTGCTGCTGGCCGGCGGGGACCCGGGGCGCCGGTTCGTGCTGGAGCACGCGCGGGTACTGCTGGGCCAGCCGGCCACGGGCGGGCAGCGGGGCACGGTCTCCGATCTGTCGCTGCGGGCCAAGGAGATGCTGCGGATCCGTTCGCAGGTGGAGGAGGTGCTGTCCCGGCACACGCACCACGACGTGGCGGCGCTGCGCGCGGACATGGACCGCGACAAGGTGTTCACCGCGCAGGAGGCCGTGTCCTACGGCCTGGCCGACGAGGTGCTGAGCCGGCGCCTCGCGGGTGGGTGAGGCGCCGGGCCCGGCACGGTCGCGTCAGGCGGCCAGGCACAGCCCGTCGTACGAGGCGCGGGGGGTGCCCCGGTTCGCGCCCCGTCCGGCGGGAGCCCGCAGGACGGTGACGCGGACGAGTTCTCCCTGCACTCGCGACAGCAGGTCGCCCAGGCCCAGACCGAGGGCCTGGGCGGCGGCCGCGAGGACCTCCGACGAGGCCTCCTTGCGGCCCCGCTCCACCTCCGACAGGTACGGCATGGAGATCCGGGCCGTGTCGGCGACGTCCTTCAGCGTCCGTTCCTGGGCGAGCCGCTCACGCCGCAGCACGTCACCGACCAGGTCGCGCCACAGCGGCTCCCTGGGGGCCGGAACGGGGCTGGGAGCGGGGACGGGGCTGGGGGCGGGGGCGGCGGGGGCCGGGCCCGGGACGAGGCGCGACGACGACGTGTGTCCGGACTACCGTGGGGAATGCGCTGGTTAACTTGTGC
>NZ_JAESIF010000055.1:0-45461 GCF_016757295.1 Streptomyces sp. M2CJ-2
CGGCGCGGCGACGCCCGGCCGGGAAGCCGAGGCGCCGCGGCCCGGCGGCACGGCGCCCCGGGGCGAGGGTCTGGGCGGCACGGCGCTGCGCGGCGGGAAGCTGCGCGGCGGCCCGCTGCACCTGGGGCCGCCGCCCGCCGACGGGAAGGGCAAACTGCTGGGTCCGCCGCCCGGCCCCGAGCAGCAGGGCCCCGCCGCCATCCGGATCTCCGCCGGCGGCGGCGAGGAAGCCGCACACTACCCGTTGACCATCGTGGTCACACCAACCGACGACATCGAGATCCGGCTGGACTACCGGCCCGACGTGTTCGACGAGCGCACCGCGCGCGCCCTCGTGGACCGGATGCTGCTGGTACTGCGCCAGGTCGCGGACGACCCGGACGTGCTCCTCGGCCGGCTCGACGTGCTGACCGGCGACGAGCGGCGCGAACTGATCGAGTCCCGGAACCGGACCCGCCGAGAGTTGCCCGGCGCGACGCTCGCCGAGCTCTTCGAGCGGCAGGCTCGCCGGGCCCCCGGGGCCGTGGCCGTGGTGGCCAGGGACACCGAACTCACCTACGCCGAGCTCGACCGGCGTGCGAACCGGCTGGCGCGCCGGCTGGCCGAACTCGGCGCCGGCCCGGAGACGATGGTGGGCGTGGTGGCCGAGCGCTCGCCTGAACTGATCACCGCGCTGCTGGCGGTGGTGAAGGTTGGGGCGGCGTACCTGCCGATGAACGGCAGGCACCCGGCCGCCCGGCTCGGTGCGGTGGCGGCGGAGGCGGGTGTCGCCGTCGTGCTGGTCGACACGCCGAACGCGGAGCGGGGCCTGGCCGACGGTGCGTTGTTCGCCCCCGCCGAGGTGCTCCGCCTCGAGTCGGCCCGGACGGGCGCGGAGGACCCCGCCGCGGCGGCGGAGGCCGGGAGCTTCCCCCCGGTGCGCGTCCGGCCGGAGAACCTCATGTACGTCATCTACACCTCGGGTTCCACCGGTCTGCCCAAGGGCGTGGCGGTGACCTACGGCAGCGTCGTCGCGTTCTGCCTCGACGAGTGCTGGTCGGCCGCGACCCTGGAGCGGGTGCTGGTGCAGGCGAACCACACGTTCGACGCCTCCACCTACGAGATCTGGGCGACGCTGCTGCACGGCGGCCGAGTGGTGCTCGTACCCGACGGGGACACCGACACGGTCGAGCGCGGCCGGTTGATCGCGGCGCAGAAGGTGACCAACGTGCACGCCACGGCGGCCCACTTCCGGGTGCTCGCGGAGCAGGCCCCGCACATCTTCGGCGGGGTGCGCGAAGTCTCCACCGGCGGCGACGTCGTCTCCGCGAACGCCGTCAGGACGCTGCTGCGTGCCCACCCGGGCATGGTGGTGCGCACGACCTACGGCCCGACCGAGACCACGGCCTTCGCCACGCAGCTGCCCTTCACCGATCCGGACACGGTGCCCGACGTGGTGCCGCTCGGTCGGCCGATGGACAACACCAGAGTGTTCGTCCTCGACGCGTTCCTCAGGCCCATGCCGGTCGGCATGACCGGGGAGCTCTACATCGCCGGAGCCGGGCTGGCCCGCGGCTACCTCGGCCGCGCCGCGCTCACCGCGGAGCGTTTCGTCGCCTGCCCCTTCGCCGCTGAGGGCGAGCCTGAGGGCGCGCGGATGTACCGCACCGGCGACCTGGCGCAGTGGACCGAGGACGGGCAGCTGCTCTTCGTCGGCCGCGCCGACAAGCAGCTCAAGATTCGCGGGTTCCGCATCGAGCCGGCTGAGATCGAGGCCGTGCTCGCTGCGCACCCGGACGTCGCACAGGCGCTCGTGGTCGCGCTCGAGGACGAGACCGGCCACAAGCGGCTGGCCGGGTACGTCGTGCCGGCCGGCGGCGAGGATGCCGCGCTCGACCTGGAGGCGCTGGAGGAATACCTCGCCGGGAAGCTGCCCGACTACATGGTCCCGGCCTCGGTGACCGTGCTCGGGGCGCTGCCGGTGACGGCGAACGGCAAGCTCGACGGGTCCAGGCTGCCGCTGCCGGTCTTCTCCGGCAGGGCGGCGGGGCGCGCCGCCGCCACCGACGCGGAGGAACTGCTGTGCAGGCTCTTCGGTGAGGTGCTCAACCTGGAGCGGGTGGGCGCGGAGGACTCCTTCTTCGCTCTCGGCGGCGACTCGATCACCTCGATGCTGCTGGCGGGGCGGGCCCGCAAGGCCGGCCTGGCGGTCACGCCGCGCCAGATCTTCGAGCTGCGCACACCCGCGGAGCTCGCGCGGGTGGCCGAGTCGATCGACGGCGCGGAGGCGGTGCGCGCCGAGGACCACCCCTGCGGCCCGATCCCGCTGACCCCCGTGATGCGCGAGATCGCGGTACGGGCGGGTTCGGCGGCGCGCTCGGGCAGCCAGGGAATGCTGCTTACCGCGCCGGCGGACCTGACGCGCGATCGACTGAGTGCCGTGCTCCAAGTGGTGATCGACCGGCACGACGTGCTGCGTGCCCGGCTGGAGGCGGCGGACGAGCGACTGATGATCCCCGAGCCCGGCGCGTCCTCGGCGGTGCCCGCGGCGGACCTGGTGAGCCGGGTGGAGGCAGTCGGCCTCGGCGAGGCGCGGCTGAGCGCGCTGATAGACGAGCAGGCCGCCGCGGCCGAGGCCGCGCTCGCGCCGCAGGACGGCGTGATGCTGCGAGCCGTGCTGTTCGACCGCGGCGCCGGGCAAAGCGGCCTCGTACTGCTGACGGTTCATCACCTGGCGATCGACGGCGTCTCCTGGCGGGTGCTGATGCCCGATCTGGCTCTCGCGTACGCGGCTCTAGCCGCCGGGGGTGCCGACGCGGCGGGGGCAGCCGTCGCCGCCGAGCCGACCTCGTTCCGCCGCTGGGCGAGCACCCTGGCGGAGCGGGCCAGGGCGCAGCAGACGGTGGCTGAACTGCCGGCCTGGAGGCGGATGCTCGACCGGGTCGAGCCCCCGATCGCCGACCGGCCGCTCGACCCGCGAACCGACACCGTGGGCAGCGGCCTCTCCCGCGCCGAGCTGACCGTCCCGGCGCAGACCGCGGCATTGCTGCTGGCGGCCCTGCCCGCCGCCTACCACGCGGGAGTCGACGACGTGCTCCTGTCCGGCCTCGCTGCGGCGCTCGGCGAATGGCTGCGGGCGCGCGGCAGGCGGGCCCCGGGCGGCTTCCTGATCGACCGAGAGGCGCATGGCCGGGTGCCGCTGTCCGAGGACATGGACCTGACGCGGACCCTCGGCTGGTTCACCGCCGTCCACCCGGTGTGGCTGGAGACCGGCCCGATCGACACGGCCGAGGTCAGGGCGGGCGGCGCGGACGCCGCACGGCTGATCAAACGGATCAAGGAGCAGCTGCGGCAGACGCCGGGCGACGGCCTCGGCTACGGCCTGCTCAGGTACGCGAACCCCGCCACACGCCCGGTGCTGGAGGGCCTCGCAGCACCGCAGATCGGGTTTAACTACCTGGGCCGTTTCGGCGGCCCTGGAGAGGAGCCGAGCGCCGACGGGCCGCCGCCCGGGGTGCCCGCTTCGCCAGCGGTGGCGGACTACCCGGCGCCTGCGGAGCCCGGCCGTGCCGGCCCGCGCCCGTGGACACCGGCGGGCGAGCATGCGATGCCCGGCGGCCTCGACCCGTCGATGCCGCTGCGGCACGTGCTGGAGATCAACGGCTCGGCGCGGGACCTGTCCGAGGGCCCCGAACTGCACTTCGTCCTCGAGTCGCCCAGCGGCCTGCTCACCGAGGCGGAGCTGGGCGACCTCGCCGACTGCTGGCATGCCGCGCTCGGTGGCCTGGTCCGGCACGCCTCCGAGGGCGGCGGAGGCCACACTCCGTCGGACTTCTCGCTGATCTCGCTGGGGCAGGAGGACATCGACGAGTTCGAGTCCGCCTTCGGCGGCCCGGTCGGCGAGTGACCCTCCCTCCGGCCTCAGCATGCCGGCCGCAGCGGGGTGGCGCCTCCTGGCCCGGCGGCGGACAGGGAATCCTCCGGCGCCACGGGGAAGCGCACCTCGGTCGTGAGACCGCAGCCGGGCCGCGAGGCCAGCACGCATCGGGTCCCGTGCGGGCGGCGATCGCGTGCACGATCGAGAGCCCGCGGCCGCTGCCGTCGCCGGTGCCGCGCCCCGGGGTGAGCTGCTGGAACGGGCGGACCAGCTGGCGGAGTCGCGGCAGGATCGGTCGAGCGCGTCGCCCGACAAGCACCCAGCAAGATCACCTCTCAGAAGTGTCCATAAGGGCGGGCTCGACGCTACGGCGCCTGCTCGGCGAGTCGATATCGGTGCGGGTCTCGTAGGGATGTGACTGTGGTTCCATGGGCAAGATGACTCCTTGAGGCTGATCCTGATCCTGATCGCGGCAGCGGCTCGCGCTCTGCTCTGGCCGAATTCCAAACGTTCTTGACGCCCGCCCTGTGCCACCGCCAAGAGTCACCGGACGAGCCATAGCCATGGTTTTGAGAATCGCCGGTTTGGCTAACCGGTGATCTGCCGCTATGAAGCCGCGCTGCTTCGTCCACTCAGATTCCTTGAACTATGGGTGTCTCCTCCTTTGAGGCGGAATACGAGGGGCCTGGGCGAGTTGATCCACGCCGGCGAGTGGCGCGACTTCCGGTAGACCGCCCTCGCTCCTGACTGCCGCTCAGGCCGTCCGAGTGATGGTGATCACGGACGTCCTTCGAAGGGCGCTGCGTAGGCTTGGCCCGTCGTCGCGGTGAGGTCCGGGAGAGCGGGTGAAGCCCTCCCGCAGTTACTTGACGATGCGTCAGAAAAGTCAGCAAGTGGTCAGCATGAGTCCTGAGAACCTGGGGAACGCTGCCCGGACATGCGACTGGTTGTATGGTGTGGAAACAGCCCTTGACCTGCAAAAATGCAGGCAGGGAGCCTACTGGCGGGAGTTCCCCGATGTTGCGTACAATGTTCAAGTCCAAGATCCACCGTGTCACCGTCACCCAGGCCGACCTGCACTACGTGGGATCCGTGACGATCGACGCCGACCTGCTCGACGCCGCCGATCTGCTGCCCGGTGAGCTCGTGCACATCGTCGACATCACCAACGGGGCCCGGCTGGAGACGTACGTCATCGAGGGGGAGCGGGGCTCGGGTGTCGTCGGGATCAACGGGGCCGCGGCGCATCTCGTCCACCCCGGTGACCTGGTGATCATCATCAGTTACGCTCAGGTGACCGACGCCGAGGCGCGGGCGCTGGAACCCCGGGTGGTGCACGTGGACCGTGACAACCGCATCGTCGCCCTGGGGGCCGACCCGTCCGAGCCGGTGCCGGGGTCGGACCAGCAGCGCAGCCCGCAGGCCGTCACGGCCTGACCGGCGCGGACGACGGCAGGCAGAGGCAGGAGCGTGATGCGCCCATGAGCGACATCGAGATCCGCGACGACCGGGCGGCGGGCCGTCTGGAAGCGGTGGCGGGCGACGGCGAGGTCGTCGGGCGGATCGAGTACTTCGTGCTCGAGTCCCCCGAGCGCGCGATCGTTCCGGTCCACACCGTCGTGGAGCCCGCCCACGAGGGCAAGGGCATCGCCGGCTCCCTGGCCCGCGAGCTGTACGCCACGGCCGCCCATGAGGGCACCGCGGTCGCCCCGCTCTGCCCGTACGTCGTCAAGTGGGCCGAACGCCACCCCGACCAGGCCCCGGCGGCCTCCCCGGAGCTCCTCCGGGCGGCGAAGGCGTGGCTGACGGCGCACCCTGGACGCTTCTGACCTCGCCGGACGCTCCCGTGCCGCGGGTCGTCCGGCCGATGGCGCGTGCCGCCGTGGCCGCCGGGCCGGCCGCCCCGTCGAGGTGCGCACCCTGCTGGTCGAGGGCGCCTGGGCCCGCTTCGAGGCGGGCGACACGGCGGTGTACGTCCGTCGGGTCGCCGACGCGGTCACCGACGCCGACGTGATCGTGCTCGCCCAGGCCTCGATGGCCCCGGCGGAGCGGCTCACGGCGACCGCCGTCCCGGTGCTGTCCAGCCCCCGCCCTGGACTCGCGGCGGGGGCGGCGGCGTCCGGCGTGCGGTAGCGCCGGCCGGGCCCCCGCCGTCATACGGGGGAGTGACTGTGCACGCGGCCGTCGGGTAGGCGGGGGAGTAGTCCAGAGCCGACGTCGACCGACTGGCCGGAGGACACCCGCCATGACGCAACCGCACCCGGACCCCGTCCCACCGAGCCCCACCCCGGACCCCGGCACCCCCGGGCCCGGTCCGGACCCCACGCCTCCGCAGCCCCACCCCGATCCGGTCCCGCCCCCCGAGCCGCCCCCCGGCCCGGAACCGACACCCCCGCCTCCCGCTCCGGGACCGCCCCCTCCCGGGCCTCCCGCTCCGGGACCGACCCCGCCCTTCCCCGGGCCGCCGCCACCCCCGCCGGGGCCGCCCGGACCGTCACCCTCGCCCATTCCGCCCGGCCCCGAACCCGTCCCCAGCCCGGAGCCGGGCCCGCCGCTCACCTGAGGGCCGGCACAGCACGCGGGCGCCCGCCGACCACGTCGGCGGGCGCCCGTCACCTGTCCTCCGCTTACGCCGAGACCTCCGAGCGGTCGCCGCCCCACAGCGTGTGGAACGACCCGTCGCGGTCCGTACGCCGGTAGGTGTGCGCGCCGAAGTAGTCGCGCTGCCCCTGGGTGAGCGCGGCCGGCAGACGCTCCGCGCGCAGGGCGTCGTAGTAGGCGAGGGCCGCGGCGAAGCCGGGGGTCGGCACGCCCTGGCGGGTCGCGGCGATCAGCACCTCGCGCCAGTCGTCCTGCGCGTCGGCGATCTCCCGGGCGAACGTCTCGTCGGACAGCAGGCTCGGCAGGTCGGCGCGGGCGTCGTAGGCGGCACGGATGCGGTCCAGGAAGGCCGCCCGGATGATGCAGCCGCCGCGCCAGATCGCGGAGACCGCGCCGAGGTCGATGTCCCAGCCGTACTCCTCGCTGCCCGCGGCGATCTCGTGGAAGCCCTGCGTGTACGACACGATCTTCGACGCGTACAGCGCCTGCTCCACCCGGTCCGCGAACGCCGCCGCCTCCGCCTCGTCGAGCGGCGTGGCCTTCGGGCCCTCCAGCCCGCGCGAGGCCTCCCGCAGCGCCGCGTGGCCGGACAGCGAACGCGCGAACACCGCCTCCGCGATGCCCGACACCGGCACACCCAGGTCGAGCGCGATCTGCACGGTCCAGCGCCCCGTGCCCTTCTGCTCCGCCTGGTCGACCACCACGTCGACGAACGGCTTGCCCGTGGCGGCGTCCACGTGGGAGAGCACCTCGGCGGTGATCTCGATCAGGTACGAGTCCAGCCGGCCGGTGTTCCAGGTGCGGAAGATGTCCGCGATCTGCGCGGGCGTGTACCCGGCGACATCACGCAGCAACTGGTACGCCTCACCGATCAGCTGCATGTCGGCGTACTCGATGCCGTTGTGCACCATCTTCACGAAGTGGCCGGCACCGTCCGGACCCACGTGCGTCACGCAGGGCGTGCCGTCGGCCGCCTTGGCGGAGATCTTCTCCAGCATCGGACCGAGCGAGTCGTACGACTCCTTCGGGCCGCCCGGCATGATGCTCGGCCCGTGCAGCGCGCCCTCCTCGCCGCCGGAGACGCCCATGCCGACGAAGTGGATGCCCTGCTCGCGCAGCGCCTTCTCCCGGCGGCGGGTGTCGGCGAAGTGGGCGTTGCCACCGTCGATGATCATGTCACCGGGCTCCAGCAGCGGGGCGAACTCCTCGATCACGGCGTCCGTCGGCTCACCGGCCTTCACCATGACGACCAGCCGCCGCGGACGCTCCAGCGCCGCCACGAACTCCTTCGCCGTCTCGGCCGCCACGAAACTGCCCTCGTGCCCGAACTCCTCCACCAGCGCACGCGTGCGCGCCGACGTCCGGTTGTGCACCGCGACCGTGTAGCCGTTGCGGGCGAAGTTGCGTGCGAGGTTGCGGCCCATGACCGCGAGTCCCGTGACGCCGATCTGCGCTGAACTGCTCATTGGTGGCTCCTAGTGACCTTGGTATCGGTACTGCCGGGGGCGGTGGTGCTGTCGGGCTTCTGCGTCGCCGGTCGGTGCCCGTCGGCTCCGCCGTCGACCATTCTGACCGTCGCGACCATCCTGACGTGCCGCTACCCCGCCCGCACGCGCGGGTCCCACGACACCCCGCAGCCACATACGGGCGGGACCCCCCTCCGTACTCATCCGGACCCGTCCGGCGCGCACACACGTGTTCGGCGCACGCCCGCGCCTTTGTGCGAGCGGGCTGCAAGACGGCGCCAAACGGGGCGCAACGGGCGAAAAATACCGGCCACTTGGCGCATCCGCACGGCCGATAGCCGTCTTGTCACCGTCAGTTCGCAGCGCTTACTTTTGCCCCTCCTGACGCGTTGTCGAGGGGGACTCCATGGCCGTCCGCGGCCGGCACCGCCGGTATCAGCCGAACAGAATCAACCGCGCCTCACTCACCGTCACCGCGGGAGGAGCGGGGGTGGCGCTGCCCCTGCTGGGCACCGGCGTGGCTCAGGCGGCCGACGTGGACACCTGGGACAAGGTCGCCGCCTGCGAGTCCAGCGACGACTGGGACATCAACACCGGCAACGGCTACTACGGCGGGCTCCAGTTCACCCAGTCCACCTGGGAGGCCTTCGGCGGCACCCGGTACGCGCCGCGCGCGGATCTGGCCACCAAGGACCAGCAGATCGCCATCGCCGAGAAGGTGCTCGACGGCCAGGGCCCCGGTGCCTGGCCGGTCTGCTCGAAGCGGGCCGGACTGACCCGGGGCGGCGACACCCCCGACATCCGGCCGGCCAGCGACCGGACCGAGGGGAAGGGGACCGGTCGCTCCACGGTCGAGGAGGTCAAGCCGCAGCACACGCCCCAGTCCCGGGCGGGCCGCGCCGAGATGTACACCGTGGTCCGCGGCGACACCCTGTCCGGCATCGCGGCGGAGGAACGGGTCCGGGGCGGCTGGCGCGGGCTGTACGAGGCGAACGGCGCGACCATCGGCGCCGACCCCGATCTGATCCTGCCCGGCCAGCGCCTCGCCCTGCCCGGCGGGAAGGCGTCCGAGCAGTCCGGGCAGACCGAGTCCTCCAAGCCCTCCAGGCCCTCCAGCTCGTCCAAGCCGTCCGAGAAGAAGGCCGCGAAGAGCAAGGCCGCGAAGAGCAAGGCCGCGGAGAAGGAGACCGCGAAGAAGAAGACCGCGGAGAGGAAGGCAGCCGGGAAGAAGGCGCCCCCGCAGCGCATCGAGGAGCGGGCCGACCGCGCCACCCAGTCCGGCGCCACCCGTGTGGCCCCCGTCGGCGCCCCGCTGGGCACGCCGTACCACAAGGCGGGTTCCTCCTGGTCGAAGGGCTACCACACCGGTGTCGATTTTCCCGTGCCCACCGGCACGCCCGTGAATTCGGTCGCGGCGGGCAGCGTGGTCAGCGCCGGGTGGGAGGGCTCGTTCGGCTACCAGGTGGTGGTCCGGCACGCCGACGGCCGCTACAGCCAGTACGCGCACCTGTCGGCGATCTCCGTGCGCAGCGGCCAGTCGGTCGCCGCGGGCCAGCGACTCGGCCGTTCCGGCTCGACGGGCAACAGCTCGGGCCCGCATCTGCACTTCGAGGTGCGGACGGGGCCCGGTTTCGGATCGGACGTCGACCCGCTCGCCTACCTGAGGGCGGGCGGGGTCAGGATTTGACCCGCGTGCGGTGCCGGTCCGGTACGGGCATCGGTACGTACGGGCCGCCGTGGAAGGGCGTGTAGGCGACCAGCGTCAGGGGCGGGTCCGGCTCGACGACCGCGACCGTGGCCCCGGCCTCCGGAGCGGCGCCCACGGCGGCCGGTGCGGGGGCCGGGACCGGCACCCGCACGTCCCGGGCGAGTTCGGCCAGCAGCAGCTCCTCGGCGGCGTCGGACAGCGACCCGGCGGTCGGCACGGACCGCGCGGTGGACGTCGGCTCCGGCTGGTGCTGCTCGCGCGCCAGCCGTTCCGTCGTCAGCAGGATCAGACCGCCGGCCGCCACCACGCCGCAGCTCAGCGCGAGCGCCGTGCCCGTCGCGCCGTAGCGGAAGGTCTCGCCGAACATCGTGATGCCGACCGCGGCCGCCACCACCGGGTTCACCACCGTCAGCGTGGCCAGCGGAGCCGCGAGGCCGGCGCCCCGGTAGGAGGCCTGGGACAGCAGCAGCCCGGCCGTGGCGAACACGCCGATCACCGCGAGGGACGGCACGTCCGTCACCGAGACGCCGTCGGTCCAGTCCACGGCCACGGCCTTCGTGAAGACGGAGGACATGCCGAAGGCCACACCGGAAGCGACGGCGAGGAGGATGCCGCGCACGGCGGGATGCCGGCGCACGGTCCGGGCCGCCACCATCAGGGCGACGACCGCGACGGCCGTGACCGACGCCGTCGCCACCCGCTGGACGCCGTCGAGGGACTGGGCGTCGGACGCGGCGACCAGGGACAGCAGACCGGCGAGACCGACGGCCGCCATGAGGGCGCCGCGCCACGCCGTCGCGCCTGCCCTGCGGCCGACGAACAGCGCGGCCATGGGCAGCGCGAACACGATGGTCAGCGCGCCCAGCGGCTGGACGAGGCTCAGCGGACCGTAGGCGAGGGCCACCACGTGCAGCAGGCCGCCGAGGCCGTTGAGTGCGACCGCCCCCCACCAGCCCGGCCGGCGCAGTGGTGCGTACTGCTGAGCGGGCGAGGACACCGCGACCCGCTCCTGCACGATCGCTCCGCCCGCGTACGCCACGGCGGAGACGAACGACAGCAGCACGGACAACGCGAGGGCGCTCATCGGCAGCTCCTCTGCGTGAGGCCGGGGCGCTCGACCCGGCGCGGCGATCGGTCGGCTTTCATGACGAACACGATGCCGTGTCCCGTTGTTCCCGTCGTCGTCCCTGAGCACTCAATGCGTCCTACTGCCGATGGAGTACGCGGACGGCCCCGTCATCCCCTGGGTGGGTGCCGCACGGCGGAGGCCCCTTGATGGCTTCCCCTAGGGGCGCGGGGCCGTCGCGCCTCGCGGGCCCCGGCGGGTCTTTGTCATGCCCCTGGACGGACGAAAGAATCCGTGCTGTTATGCCAACTACTGTTCATGACAACGTTGTACAGGCGAGTGCAGCGCACAGAACAGAACACGCACCGCGCAACCGAGAACCGAGAACTGAGCACCGAGCAGAGAGCCGTCACCTTCCTCACAGACGGAGGATCCGTGCGCATCAGACGACTCAGAAACCGTTTCGCACTCTTCCTGGCCGCCGCAGTGGGACTCGCGGGACTCACCGCGACCGGCCGGACCGCGACCGCGGCCGAGGACGATCCGGTGGACATCCGCGGACTGAAGGGTGAGTACTACACGCACTCCGCCCCCGGCACCTTCGACTTCCACGAGCTCAAGGCCACCGCCTTCGATCCGCACCTCGATTTCGACAACCTGGAGCCGCGGCTGAACTTCACCACGGGCCGGGCGGACCACGTCAGCGTCCGCTGGACCGGGAAGATCGTGCCGGAGAAGACCGGCGCGCACACCTTCTCGATCATCGGCGACAACGGCTTCCGGCTGTGGATCGACGGCCGGCTCGCCATCGACCACTGGGTCGACGACTGGGACCGCGAACAGAGTGCCGAGCCGATCGAGCTGACCGCAGGCAAGGCCCACGACATCAAGGTCGAGTACTTCGAGCACTACGGCGGCTCCAACCTCCACCTGCGCTGGACGGAGCCCGGCGGCGCCAAGAAGCCCGTACCGCAGTCGGCGTTCCGGCTGCCGGACGGCTTCGACTACGACGGAGCCCTAGCGGCCACCGTCCTCGGCTCCGGGCGCACCCTGAAGCTCGACTTCCCGCGTCCGCTCGCCGCACTCCCAGCCGGTCTCACCGAGCACGTCAACGCGGTCATCGGCGGTGCGAAGTGGCCGCTGACGAAGGCCGAGCCGGACCCGGCCGACCCCAGGGCCCTGCTCATCACGCTCGCCGAGCCCGTTGTCGGCAACAGGACGGGCACCGCCCGCGGCACCGCCGACGTCCGCTACGACGGCCGGGGCGGACTGACCACCACGGGCGGCGACCCCGTGGACGCGTTCATGACCAGCGGGCCCAACCGCTCCACCCACGAACTGAGCACCAGGTGGGCCGACGAGGTGGGCCCGGACAACGCCCTCCCCGAGTACCCGCGTCCCCAGCTCACCCGGGAGCAGTGGCGCAACCTCAACGGGCAGTGGCAGTTCGCCGCCGCCGAGGAGGGGGAACGGCCGCCCGTCGGGAAGACCCTGAAGGAGCGCGTCCTGGTCCCGTACCCGGTGGAGTCCCGGCTCTCCGGCATCCAGCGGCACGAGGACCGCATGTGGTACCGCCGTACCTTCACCGTCCCCCGGGACTGGCGCATCGGCTCCGGCAAGCGGCTGCGGCTGAACTTCGGCGCCGTCGACTGGCGGTCCGAGGTGTACGTCAACGGCACGAAGGTCGCCGCCCACGAAGGCGGGTACGACAAGTTCAGCGCCGACATCACCGACGCGCTGAAGCCCGGCCGCACCCAGGAGCTCATCGTCGGCGTGTACGACCCCACCGACGCCGCGAACGGCGAGAACCCGCCGCTCGGCAAGCAGCGCCTGGACCCCAGCGGCATCTGGTACACGCCCAGTTCGGGCATCTGGCAGACGGTCTGGATGGAGCCGGTCGCCCGGGACCACGTCGACTCCCTCAAGCTGATCCCGGACGTGCCCGGCGAGCGACTCACCGTGGAGGCGAAGGGCGTCCGCGACGGCGTACCAGTCGAGGCGACCGCGTACGACGGACGGCGCAGGGTCGCCACGGCGACCGGTCGCACCGGGAAGCCGCTGACCCTGAAGATCGAGAACCCGCGCCTGTGGTCGCCGGACGACCCGTTCCTGTACGACCTGAAGGTGACCGTGGGCGCCGACCGCGTCGACAGCTACTTCGGGATGCGCTCCATCGCCGTCGAGGAGATCGACGGAGTGCCGCGCACGGTCCTCAACGGCGAACCCGTCTTCCTGATGGCCACCCTCGACCAGGGCTTCTGGCCGGACGGCCTGCACACCGCGCCCACCGACGAGGCCCTCGCGTACGACCTGCGCGTGCACAAGGAGCTCGGGTTCAACTCGGTGCGCAAGCACATCAAGGTCGAGCCGGACCGCTGGTTCCATTGGGCCGACCGGCTGGGGCTGATGGTGTGGCAGGACATGCCGTCCATGAGGGCCGGGGTGAACCCCGGTGACTCCGCCCGTGCCCGCTACGAGCGCGAGATGAAGCAGATGATCGACGAGCACGTCAGCAGCCCGTCGATCGTCATGTGGGTCACCTTCAACGAGGGCTGGGGCCAGTACGACGTCGGCCGCATCGCCGAGCAGGCCAAGGCCTGGGACCCGTCGCGCCTGGTCAACAACCAGTCGGGGCTCAACCTCGGCGCCGACGGCAACGCCGGCGACGTCATGGACGAGCACGGCTATCCCAGCCCGGCGCTCCCGCCCCGCCCGGACGGACGGCGCGCCCTGGTCACCGGCGAGTACGGCGGCCTCGGCCTGGCGGTGCCCGGTCACGCCTGGTCGGTGCAGCAGTCGTACGTCGACGTCGACCCGGAGACCTACACCGACGACTACCTCACCAAGCTCGACGAGGTACGGGCCCTGGTCTGCCGGGGCAGCAACGGCGCCGTGTACACGCAGATCTCGGACGTGGAGGGCGAACTGAACGGCCTGCTCACCTACGACCGGCGCGTGCTGAAGCCGGACGTCGCCCGGGTGAAGGCCGGCCATGACGCCCTGATCCGGGACGCGTCCCGGGCGCGGCCCGCGGGGTGCCCGGCCCGGGGTGCCGCGCGATGAGCGCTTCCTCTGGCGGCTCGCGCCCGTCCGGGTGGCGTTCGTCACCTGCGGTGCCGCCCGGGCCTTCCCCCGGGTGCTGTCCCGATTGTCGCCCCAAGTGCCGGTTCTGACGTCGCTTCAGAAGGTTTCGACCGCACGGCCGTGACCCCGTCCGCCCCATGGGGCCCGCCCCTTTCGTCGTACCGACGGGAGGGGCGGAGACGTAATCTGATGTTAACTGTGTGTGGCGGGATCGTACTTGACCGTAATCAGTCAGGGGCGGTGTACTGCTGGTCCATCCCGTCGTCATGCGAGGCACGCCTTGAACGCAGACCCGCTCGCTCCTCTCGACCTGGCGTTCTGGAACATCGAGTCCGCCGATCACCCCATGCACCTCGCGGCCCTCGGGGTCTTCTCGGCCCGTTCGCCCACCGCCGGTGCCCACGCGGCGGATCTGCTCGCCTCCCGTGCCGCCGCCGTGCCCGGACTGCGGATGCGCATCCGCGACGTGTGGCAACCGCTGTCCTCGCACCCGTTGCTCCCGGCTCTGCACCGCCCCGTCGCCTCGGCCCTGCGTCGGCCGCTCGCCTCGGCCCTGCGCCGGCCGCTCGCCTTCGGTGGCGCCGAGCGGGAGACCGACCCCGGCTTCGATCCCCAGAACCACGTCAGGCTGCACGCCCCGATCGCCGACTTCCACTCGGTCGCGGGCCGGCTCATGGAGCGGCCCCTGGAGCGCACCCGGCCGCCCTGGGAGGCCCACGTGCTGCCGGGGGAGGACGGCGTCTCCTTCGCCGTGCTGTTCAAGTTCCACCACGCCCTCGCCGACGGGCTGCGGGCCCTCACCCTCGCCGCGGCCCTGATGGACCCGATGGACCTGCCCGCCCCGCGGCCGCCCCGCCCGGCCGAGCCGGCGCGCGGACTGCTCCCGGACGTGCGCGAGGTGCCCGCCCTCGTCCGCGGCCTCCTGTCCGACGCGGGCCGGGCCCTGGACATCGGCGCCTCGGTGGCCCGCTCCACCCTCGACGTGCGCTCGTCGCCCGCGCTCGCCTGCGAGCCCAGCGGCACCCGACGCACCGCCGGAGCGGCCCTCGACCTCGACGACGTGCACCGGATCCGCAAGAGCGTCGGCGGCACCGTCAACGACGTGCTGATCGCGGTCGTCGCCGGCGCCCTGCGCCGCTGGCTCGACGAGCGCGGCTCCGGCAGCGAGGGCGTCGCCCCGCGCGCCCTCGTCCCCGTCTCCCGGCGCCGCCCGCGCACCGCGCACCCCCAGGGCAACCGGCTCTCCGGCTATCTGATCCGCCTGCCGGTCGACGAGGCGGAACCGCTCGCCCGTCTCGACCTGGTGCGCACCGCCATGGACCGCAACAAGGACGCGGGCCCGAACCGGGGCGCGGGCGCCGTCGCCCTGCTCGCCGACCACGTGCCACCGCTCGGCCACCGGCTCGGCGGCCCCCTGGTCGGCCAGGCGGCCCGGCTCTGGTTCGACGTCCTGGTCACCAGCGTGCCGCTGCCCGGCTTCGGCCTGCGGCTCGGCGGCGACCCGCTCGGCGCGGTCTTCCCCCTCGCGCCGCTCGCCCCCGGGCACTCCCTCGCGGTCGCCGTCTCCACCTACCGCGGCCGCGTCCACTACGGGCTGGTCGCCGACGGAGCCGCCGTCCCCGACCTCGACCGGCTCGCCGGGGCGGTGTCCGAGGAGGTGGCGACGCTCATCTCCGCGTGTGATCCCTGACCCGTCGCCCGCCGCGGGTTTGGTGCTGCGGCCCGGCGCTCCGTAAAATCCCCCGTTCGACAGCGGGCGCGACCGGAGCGCCGCCACGGCAGACCAGGAACGGCGACGGCGATGACGGTGACAGAGGACGGCCTCCGGGCCACGGACGCGGCGGCACACGGGGACGCCGTGACGCACGTGGCACACGGGGACGCCGTGGCGCACGGGCCCGGCATCGACCCGGAGCGGCTGGCCGTGTGCCTCGAGGTGCTCGCGGAACTCGACGCACTGGAGGTCGACCACCCGGACGCGATCAAGGTCCGCCGCGCCACCTCGCACATCTACCGCACGGTCAAGCAGCGCCGCCGCCAGGAGCGCCGGGCCGCCAAGACGGCCCACGACAAGGCGGTCACCGAGGCCACCGCCACCGGGTCCGCCGAGCGCATCGACGACGAGACGGAAGGCATCCTGCCCTCGTCCCGTACCGAGGAGGGCCAGATCGCGGGGATACTCCAGCGCCCCCGCTCCTGCTACATCTGCAAGCAGCGGTATGTCGAGGTCGACTACTTCTACCACCAGCTCTGCCAGAAGTGCGCCGCGGAGAACCGGGCCCGGCGCGACGCCCGGACCGACCTCACCGGCAAGCGCGCGCTGCTCACCGGCGGCCGGGCCAAGATCGGCATGTACATCGCGCTGCGGCTGCTGCGTGACGGTGCCCACACCACGATCACGACCCGCTTCCCGAACGACGCCGTCCGCCGCTTCAAGGCCCAGCCCGACAGCGACGAGTGGATCGACCGGCTGAAGATCGTCGGCATCGACCTGCGGGACCCGGCCCAGGTCGTCGCGCTGGCCGACTCGGTGGCCGCCGCCGGCCCGCTGGACATCCTGATCAACAACGCCGCGCAGACCGTACGGCGCTCCCCGCAGGCCTACAGCGAGCTGATCGCCGCCGAGTCCGCGCCGCTGCCCGCCGGCGAACTGCCCGCCGCCGAGCTGATCGGGGGCTTCGGCTCCGGCGCGGTGGCCGAGCTGCCCGTCGCGGGCTCCGGCGCGCTCACCGCGCAGGACGTCACGGGCCTGGCCCTGGTCTCCGGCTCGGCCTCCCTGGACCGCATCGCGGCGGGCACCGCGATCGACGCCGGTGGTCTGGTCCCGGACCTGCACCACACCAACAGCTGGGTGCAGACGGTCGAGGAGGTCTCACCGGTCGAGCTGCTCGAGGTCCAGCTCTGCAACTCGACGGCGCCGTTCCTGCTCATCAGCAGGCTGCGCCCGGCGATGGCGGCCGCGTCGGCGAAGCGGACGTACATCGTGAACGTCTCCGCCATGGAGGGCGTCTTCGACCGCGGCTACAAGGGTGCGGGCCACCCGCACACCAACATGGCCAAGGCGGCCCTGAACATGCTCACGCGCACCAGCGCCCAGGAGATGTTCGACAACGACCGCATCCTGATGACGGCCGTCGACACCGGCTGGATCACCGACGAGCGTCCCCACCCGGACAAGATCCGCCTCGCCGACGCCGGCTTCCACGCACCCCTGGACCTGGTGGACGGCGCGGCCCGCGTCTACGACCCCATCGTGCGCGGTGAAGCGGGCGAGGACCTGTACGGCGTCTTCCTCAAGGACTACGCACCCGGCAGGTGGTGACGCCGAGGCGTCGTCAGTCCACCGCTCCCAGCCGGGAGTTGCGCGCCGCCAGCAGTTCCAGCACGGTGCGCCAGTCCTCCAGGACCCCGGCGTCGAAACAGGCGGTGCGGGCCTCCTCGTCCGCCGCGCGCAGGGCGAGGAGGTCGTCCTCCGGCGGAAGACCGGGCCGGGGCCAGCAGCGGACCAGGCCGGCGACCCGCTCGCCGAGCAGCGCGCGCACCGCGTCCGCGGCCCGGTCCGCCCGGTCCGCCCGGGTGCCCGGCTCCCCCGGCTGCAACAGCCGCCCGACCGGCCGCACCAGGCCCGCCACCTGAAGCTCCTTGTCGGCAGGGCGCCCCCGGCGCAGCAGCGCGGCGGTCCGCAGGGCGTGGTCATACGTGTCGACCGGGGCGCCGCCGGGGACCGGGGCGTCCCGGGCGCCCCGGCAGGCGTACAGCAGGTCCATCAGCTCCTCGACACTGCGCAGCTCCATGCGCCGGTCCTCCTGGAAGACAGCCGTTTGCCGTACGGCAGCACAGCATGAGGAGCTTGCGTACCGGCCAACGGGACTTGAACTAGGTCATGGCCATGCAACTTTCTCGAACACTCGACCACAGGGACAGTCGTGTAGCCCGATCGAGTGACCGGCCATAGTCGTACGGATGGCGAAAAAGGAGGCCATAAGGGTTCATCGAGCGCAGTCCGGTGGGCGATTGGTGCCGCGAGTTTCGGGCCCCATCGAGCAGGGGGCCGCTCATTTGGTTAATCTGAGTCGGACGGGCGGCAGTAAAGGGGTCCTACCCACACCCACAGGCCCGTCATGGGACACGCCGCTTCACAACGGCCTGCTCTCCTACGAGTTACCGGCGCCACCGCGTCCGAACGGCTTTCGACTCATGCCCGAGCGGACGTGTGACGCGGGCGCGGCAGGACCGGCGCGAAACGTCCCGAGGGTGACCGACACATAAGGAGTGCGCGGTGACACCGGAGAAGACGACCAGCGATCAGCCGACCAAGGAACGCCCCGAGCGGGCGGGCCGCCCGGCCGGGCAGCTCTGCAGTCTCGACGTGTGGGCCCGGTCGGCCCCGATCCGACTGGCGGGCTACGAGGACGACCTCGCCGAACCCCACATCCTGCCCAGCGTCGACTGACCTCCACTCCGGCAACGCACCGCCGCCGAGGGGGGAGACCTGTGCCCGGGCCCGGGCACCTCCGAGGAGGACGCCCGGACCCGGTGGTGTCAGGGCCGGACGTAGGGCCGGGTCAAGATCTCCAGGTTGTGGCCGTCCGGGTCCTCGAAGTAGGCGCCGCGGCCGCCGAAGAGATGGTTGACCCTGCCGGGTTCGGTGTGGTTCGGATCGGCGTAGTAGGTGACCCCGACCGCCTCGAGGCGGGCGATCATCGTGTCGAACCGCTCCTCGGGCACGAGGAACGCGTAGTGCTGCGACTGGATGGGCTCGTCCCGCAGTTCGTAGTAGTCGAGCGTCACGCCGTTGCCCAGGTCCACGGGGAGGAACGGCCCGAACGGGGCGCCGACCTCCAGCCCCAGTATCGCGGCGAGGAACTCCGCCGAGAGCCGGCGGTCCCGGGCGTACACGGCGGTGTGGTCCAACCGGACCGATGTGGTGGGAGCTCCGGGCGCGGTGGGCGTGATGGGTGCGTCGGACATGACTGGTGCGTCTCCGGGTGTCGGTTTCCGTCGGGATGCCGCGAGGCGCGGCGGGAAGCGAGAAGGAACGGAAAGAAACACGGAGAGGGGGCGGGGCGCGAGCGGTCCCCTGCCCTCGGCCGGGCGTGAGCGGGGACAGCCCCGCCCGGATCACGCCGGGGCCGGGAGCGTCTTTCGTGTGTGGCCCAAGGCCGACCCGGCAGTCACCCGGCCGACGATAGGCGCACGCCGCCGATCACCGCAACACCCGGGCGGCCGGAGCACCGTCTCAGGGTGTTCCCGAAACCCGCGCCAGCCGGGTCGGCGGCAGGTACTCGCGCACGAACGTCCGCTCCCAGCACGCCCCCGTCTCCCGCAGCTCCCGCCAGGACGTGTAGCGGTACCGGAAGAGCCGGGCGCGCACGTACCGGGGCGGCGCGCCGGGCGGGAAGGGGGAGCGGCGCAGCAGCCGCAGCGTGTCCCGGTCGTTCTCCAGCAGCCGTTCCACCAGCGCGCCGAACCAGGGCCCGGCGTAGGACGGCGACAGCGCGGCGAACCACATCAGCCAGTCGAGCCGCAGATGATACGGCGCGAACTGGCGCGGCCAGCGCCTGGGGTCTCCCGGCTTGCCCCGGAACTCGTACTCCCGCCAGTCCGAGTCCGCCCGGGGCGCCTCGTCGGCGGTGCCCTCGACCACCACCTCGTACCGGATCCGGCTGATGCTGCCGAACGCCCCGTAGGTGTTGACCAGGTGGAGCGGGTCGAACGAGCGGTTCATCACCTGGCGGCGGGAGAGCATGTTGCGCGCCGGGTGGTAACCGAGGCAGAGCAGCAGCGCGGACACCGCGAGGACCACCACCACGTACCACAGCGGGGCGCCGGCGGTGTCCGGCGGCTCGACGGGGAACGCGACCGCGGACAGGGCCAGCACGATCGTGATCCAGTTCAGCCAGGAGAAGTTGCCCGACAGCACCAGCCACAGCTGTGTGACGATCATCAGCGCGGCGGCGGCCGTGGCGATCGGCTGGGGGGTGAACAGCAGGAACGGCACGACGAGTTGGGTGACATGGTTCGCGGCCGCCTCGGCCCGGTGCAGCGGCTTCGGCAGATGGTGGAAGAACCAGCTCAGCGGTCCCGGCATCGGCTGGGTCTCGTGGTGGTGGTACAGACAGGTCAGCTTCCGCCAGCACGCGTCGCCGCGCATCTTGATCAGTCCGGCGCCGAACTCGACCCGGAACAGGATCCACCGCAGCAGGAACAGCACGACGACCGGTGGGGCCACCTCGTCGTTGCCGAGGAACACGGCGAGGAACCCGACCTCGAGCAGCAGCGACTCCCAGCCGAACGCGTACCAGGTCTGTCCCACGTTCACGATCGACAGGTACAGCGCCCACGGCACCAGCCACAGCAGCATCCCGCCCCACAGCGGAAGCCGGGAGTCCAGCCCCGCGAGCAGTGCCACCGACACCGTGCAGCCCGCCCACGCGCAGAGCGCGAAGAAGCGGTCCGAGTAGTGCAGGTGGAACAGGCTCGGCGCCCGCCGGAACGGCATCCGTTCCACGTACCGGGGCACCGGCAGCATGCCGCGGGCTCCGACCAGCGCACGGAACTGCAGCGCCGCCGTCAGGAACGCGACCAGGTACAGGCCGGCCAGTGCCCGCTGGAAGACCAGTCGGCTCAGCCAGTACTCGGATGCGGTGAACCACTCCACGGCCGTGCGCTCCTTCCCCCTCATTGTCCCGCCGCCGCTCCTGTGACTCTCCGTATACCACCGGGGCGACCCGGCAACCCCGTGCGCGCCCCGGAGCCCGCAGCGGTCGAAGAATCCGGTGAATCCTGACAAAGTTGCTTTCATGGTTGATCGGGGAGCGAGCGCCCTGTCACTCCCGGACGACTGGCCGGACCACCCGGATCCGATCCTGGCGCTCAACCGCATGGGCAGTTTCGACTGGGACCTGGACACCGGGGCGCTTCAGATGGACGCCCGGGCCCGCGACATCTTCGACCTGCGCGCCGACGAATTCGACGACCGTCCCGAGACGCTGTCGTCACGGGTGCCGGCCGTGGAGATCGCCCGCCTGGACACCACCGTCTCGCAGGCCGTGAAGGACGGCAGCGAGAACTACGGCGCCTACTTCCGGGTCCGCCGCCGTGACGGCACCCTGCGCTGGACCCACACCCACGGCTACATCCTCCGGGGCGACACCGGGCGGCCCGTCCGCATCATCGGCATCGTCCGGGACGCCACCCAGGAACTCGGCGCCGATGAGGCGGGGCGGCGGCAGGTCGCCCAGGAGGACGCCCTGCGCGAGCAGACCAACGTCGTCCAGCTCATCACGGCCGCGCTCGCCCACGCCCGCACCGTGCAGGACGTCATCGACGTCCTCAAGGACACCCACGGCCTCACCCATCTGGGTGCCGCCAGTCTCGTCGTGGGTCTGGTCGAGGCCGGCCGCATCCGGCTGGTGGCCGAGGGCCCCGTCGGCAGCTTCGTCCCGGGCACCCGCGTCACCCGGATCGACGAGCAGTACCCGATGAGCGAGGCGGTGCGGACGCTCAGCCCGCGCTTCATCGAGTCGCCGGAGGAGTTCGCCGAACGCTACCCGGTGCTGTGGCCGCACCTCACCGACCTGCGCGTCACCTCGGCCGCCTACCTGCCGCTGATCGTCCAGACCCGCCCGATCGGCGCCCTGGGCCTGCTCTACAGCGACCGGCGCGGCTTCAGCCCCGAGGAGCGCAACATCCTCGTCGCCCTGTGCAGCAGCATCGCCCAGAGCCTGCAGCGGGCCATGTTCTACGAGCAGGAGATGGACCTCGCGCAGGGCCTGCAACAGGCCATGCTGCCCCGCACCATTCCCAGCGTGCCCGGCGCCGACGTCGCCGTCCGCTATCGCGCGGCCGGCATCGGAGGCTCTCTGAGCCGGGACATCGGCGGCGACTGGTACGACCTGATCCCGCTGCCCAACGGCCGGGTCGGGGCCGTCATCGGCGACGTCCAGGGCCACGACACCCACGCCGCCGCCGTCATGGGCCAGCTGCGCATCGTGCTGCGGGCCTACGCCGCCGAGGGGCACCCGCCGGCCACCGTGATGGCCCGTGCCTCCGTCTTCCTGCACGAACTCGACACCGACCGCTCCGCGACCTGCCTCTATGCCGAGGCCGACCTGTCCACCGGTGTCCTCCAGGTGGTCCGGGCCGGCCACATCGACCCGCTCGTCCGCCGCACCGACGGCTCCTGCCGGCGCGTCTTCGTCACGGGCGGGCTGCCGCTCGGACTGTCCGCCGAGTTCGGCAGGCTCGAGTACCCGGTCGGGACCATGGAGCTCGATCCCGGCGACGTGCTGATGCTGTGCACCGACGGCCTGGTCGAGCAGCCCGGCACTGACCTCGACGACGGCATCGAGACGCTCCGCGCGCTCATCACCACCGGTCCCGAGGACGTGCGCGACCTCGCCGACCGGCTCATCGACGTGGCCGAGGAACGCGGCGGTGACGACGACGTGGCCCTGCTCCTGCTGCGCCGCCGCCCGCCGGACAGCCCGCGCTCCGGAGGGCGGCTCCAGCAGCACGTGGCCCCCGGCGACCCCGAGGCCCTCACCGAGGCCCGGCGCATGATCCGTGCCGGGGTCGGCGCCTGGGGCGCCGGGGACCGTACCGACGAGATCGAACTGGCCGCCGACGAGCTGATCACCAACGCGCTGATGCACACCGAGGGCGCCGCCGTCGTCACCCTCAGAGTCCTCACCGGCACCGAACGGCGACTGCGCGTGGAGGTCACGGACTCCTCCAGCGCCCTGCCGCGCCGCCGCGAGGCGGGGGAGTCGTGCGTCTCCGGGCGGGGCCTGCTGCTGGTCGAGACGCTCACCGACGTGTGGGGCGTGGAGGCACGGGGCGGCGGCAAGTGCGTCTGGGGCGAGTTCGCGGTGACCACCTCCTCCGCCGCCGCGGACCACGGCCACGACGCCGACGGCGGCACGGGACGTGGTTCCCGCTGACCGGCCCGGTCCGGGGCGACACGGTCCGCGAGGCCGTGGCCGAGCCGGTGCCGGCGGCCGGCGGGTGCCGACGGGCGTCAGCGGTCGGCGGGCGTCAGCGTCACCAGGTGCTCGCCGTCCGAGGAACGCAGCTCGTAGCGCATGATCTGCCCGGAGTGCAGGGTGGAGCCGCTCGTCATGCTGTTGGGCCGGGCGTCGTGGCGGGGCACGCTCCAGCTGGTCACGGTCTCCTCGGTGCCGTCCTGCCCGACCACCACCAGTCGGCAGACGCGGGGGCCCGCGCCGTCCTTGACCTTCAGCTCCAGCCGACTGCCCCAGTCCTCGTCCTCCGTCGTGATCTCCGCCCACACCCCTGACCGTTCGTCGGTCGCCGCGATGCTCTCGCGCGGTGGCCGGTCGCCGCCGCTCGTCATCATGGCGAGCGCCGGCGCGGTCGTCGCGAGCACCACCGAGGCGGCCAGCGCGAACAGCGACCGTCGGCGTTCCGCCCGCTGCCGGGCCGCCACCTGGGACAGCAGCCGGTCCAGCATCCTCGGACCGGGCCTGGCCATCGGATGCGCCAGCGGCGGCGTGGAACGCCGGTACAGCATCAACTGCCGGGTCGTCGCCCCGAATTCGGTCACCTGTGCAGCGCAGCTGGGGCACTCCATGAGGTGGTCCTCGAAGCGGAACGCCTCCGCCTCGTCCAGCACGCCGAGCGCGTACGCGCCGACGTCGCGATGCCGTTCCAGGGACCTCATGCCGAATCCTCGTACCGTTGGGTATGGGTGGGGTTACTCCTTGCTCCCACCGGTACGCACCAGGCAGTCGATTCACTCAAGCCGCACACCGAATCGTGACCAAAGGATTCGGAGCCCTCGGGCCCACGGATTGGTCCGATTCACCGGAAGGCTAGAAAAGGTGGATGGCGAGGTGCCCGAGCGGCAGTCCGAGCTGCCACGCCGGTGTCCACACCTTCGGTCCCTCGTCCTCGCCGGCCCCCGCACCGCCGCCCGGCACCGCGTTCAGATCCGGCGCGAGCAACTCCGTCTCCCGCAGCCAGCGCCAGGCCGACCGGGCGAGTTCCAGATCGGGCCGCGCCGTGTTCCGGCCGGCGGCGGCGCTTTCCGCGGTCAGGTCCGCCAGGCGTCCCTGCACCCACTCCTGCCACGGCTGGTCGTACGCGGTCAGTGACAGCCAGGTCTCCAGCTGGGTGATCACCCGGATGCCGGAGAGTTCGCCGTCGGCGTCGGACAGGAAGACGGTCAGTGCCAGCGCGTCCCGGCCGGCCCGGAACTCGAAGGACGTCGGCGGCATCAGGTCGCCGCTGCGCAGTAGTTCGTCGGCGATGTACTCGGCGTACAACCAGGCCATGGGGACGGTGAGTTCACCGTCTCCGATGTCGTCAGTGCTCTCTTGCCCTCTGTGCGGCATCCCTTTCAGCCTTCCTCCGGTACGTGCGCGTCGCCCGATCCGGGCTCCCGGTCCGCAACACGGATGAGGACAGCCGATTACTCAACCGGGGTCGTCGGCAAGGCGCTTTACGGAGGCTTGACCCGGCCGTCGGTTTCACCGCAGGTCGGTGGCGTATCCCGGAAGCACCCGGCGCAGGGCCCGCAGCGCGTAGAACGCGCGGGACTTCACGGTACCGGGCGGGATGCCGAGGGCGGCCGCGGCTTCCGCCACACTCGCCCCCTGGAAGTACACCAGCACCAGGACTTCACGGTGTTCAGGAGTGAGTGTCTTCACGGCCTTGCGGACATCGAGCGTCGCCGCGGCCCGCTCGGCGTGGTCGGAGGTCACCCGCGCGTTCTCCAGCACCGCGTCGCCCACCTCGGCGGGCCGGGCCTGCCGTGCCCGCCGCGCGTCGATGGCGAGCCGCCGCCCCACCGTCATCAGCCAGGGCCGTACGGAGTCGAAGTCGTCGGCGCGCAGGGCCTCGGGATGCTGCCAGGCCCGTACCAGGGTCTCCTGGACGAGGTCCTCGGCACGCTGCCGGTCCCCGTCGCAGAGCCGCAGCAGCAGTGCGAAGAGGGGCCGGCCGTGCTCGCGTTGCAGGGCGGCGAGTTCGTGCTCGGCGGTTGTCCCGTTCGTGAGTGTGATTCCGGCCGTCATGGCGGTATGGCAGCGCACGGCGATCCCCGGGGACAGGGAGCGCACAGGAGCGTGCGGCGGACGGTCGATCGCGTCGACGAACGGTTCGACGAACGGTCGCGGCGGCCGTTCGCGCACGCCGGACGGCTCAAAACAGCGTGTCGGAGCAGTGATGAACCGGAAGTTGATCCTTACCTATTTGTCAGCAAATACGACAGTGAAGAGATTCGTACCGGGGTGAAGCGATGATTGCACGCAGTAGACAGGTGGCCCTGGCCCTCACCACCGTCCTCGCCGCGGGCGCCGCCTGCCAGGCCCAAGGCCACCACCCACCGGAATCCGGCCATCCGGGTGCCTCGGCCGCGCGGGACCACGGCTTCACCCTGGTCGCCTCGGGGGACGTGCTGCCGCACGACTCGGTCGTCGACCGCGCCCGCTTCGACGCCGGACGGGTCGGCCACGACTTCCGTCCGATGCTCTCCGGGGTCCGTTCCGTCGTCGCCGGAGCGGATCTGGCGCTGTGCCACACGGGAACCGTGTACGGCGCCGACGGTGACCACGGCGGCCACCCCGCCCTCACGTCCCCGCCCGAGCTGGCCCGGGGCCTCGCCGCCACCGGCTACGACGGCTGCTCCACCGCCTCCGACCACGCCCTGGACGACGGCGTCGACGGCATCCGGCGCACCCTCGACACCCTCGACGGCGCGGGCGTACGGCATGCCGGGACGGCCCGCACCGAACATGAGGCCCGTGCGGCGACCGTGCTGCGCGCGGGTCGGGCCGAGGTCGCCCATCTCGCCTACACCTACGGCACCGACGGCCTCCCGCTCCCGCCCGACCGGCCCTGGGCCGTCGACCTCATCGACGAGACCAGGATCCTCGCCGACGCCCGCGCGGCCAGGAAGGCGGGCGCCGACGTGGTCGTCGTCTCCCTGCACTGGGGCACCGAGTGGCAGGAGGCCCCCGACGGGCAGCAGATCGCCCTGGCGCGCTCACTGACCGCCGCCCGCACCGGCGACCGCCCCGCCATCGACCTGATCCTCGGCACCCACGCCCATGTCCCGCAGGCCTACGAGAAGGTCAACGGCACCTGGGTGATCTACGGGACGGGCGATCAGATCGCCGGTGAGACGACCGAATCCGCCGGCACCCCGGACCCCCGCGGCAACCAGTCCACGCTGGGCCGCTTCACCTTCGCCCCGCCTGCGCGTCCGGACGGGCGCTGGGAGGTGACGAAGGCCGAGTTCGTCCCCCTCCTCTTCGACGTGGACGCCGGCCGCGTGGTCAACCTCAACCGGGCCCTCCGAAAGGGTGCCGAAGTGCGTTCCGTACGAGACCGGATCCGTGACGTGGTGCTGAGTCGGGGCGCGGCGAAGGACGGACTGGTCATGGGGGAGTAGACCGTTTTGCCGAGGCGGCGATCAGTTCACGTCCACGGTGTCGAACAGCGTCAGCATCTGTGCGAGGACCCGCACGCAGGTCCGTACGTCGGCGTCCGTGAGGTCGCCGCCGACCTCCCGCAGCACGGCGTGCTCCCGGGCGACGACTGCCGCGATCGCCGCCCGCCCCTCGTCGGTGAGCCGGATCAGCGACGACCGCTGGTGGGCGGGGTTGGGGGTGCTCTCCACCAGGTCCCGCGCCGCGGCGTCGTTGACCATGCGCTGCACGAACTGACGGCTGATCGCCTGCGCGCGGCCCATCTGGGGCACGGTCATCGGACCGTGCTTGTGCAGCAGGTCGAGCACGGCGCGTACGCCGACGGACAGGCCCTCGACAGCCTGAGCCTGTTTGCCGGTGTACGCGTCCTGTGCGTCCTGTGCGCCTTGTGCGCCTTGTGCGCCTTGTTCTACTTTTCGCTGCACCCGCCGGTACAGCGGGCCGATCAGGTCGAACACCTCCATCAGGCGCGGGCCGAGTTCGTCGGGTGAAAGGGGCCTGTCGGTGTCGTTCCCGGTGTTGTTCACCTCCTCATCATGACACCGTGGTTGCCAAATTTCGCCGAAAGTGACACCTTGGTTGTCATGAATACGGTTGCGGAACTCCGTTACTTCACCTCCTCCGACGGTGACCTCGCCTACCACGACAGCGGCACGGGAGACCCGGTCGTCCTGCTCCACTCCGGCTTCGTCGACCACCGGCTCTTCGCGGACCAGATCCCGGCCCTCGCCGCCCACCACCGGGTGATCGCGCCCGACGTACGCGGCCACGGCTCCTCCGCCAACGCCACGCAGCCCTTCCGCTGGGCGGACGACCTCGCCGCCCTGCTGCGCCACCTCGACGCGGGGCCCGCGGTCCTGGTCGGCGTGTCGATGGGCGGGGCCATCGCGACCGACACCGTCCTCGAACATCCGGATCTGGTCCGCGCGGTCGTCGCCTGCGGGGCGGCCACCAGTGAGTTCGAGTACACCGATCCGTGGTCCCGCCGGATCCAGGCCGAGTTCGCCCGCACCCTGGGCGCCGGGGACATCGAGGGCTGGCTGAACGCCTTCGTGCGGGTCGCGCCGGGCGAGCACCGCGGCCCGGACGGCGTCGACCCGGACATCCCGCGCCGACTGCGGGAGATGGCACTGCACGCGATCTGCAAGCACACCCCGGACGAGAAGGACCTGCGCGTCCCCGTCACCGGCACCTGGGACCGCGTGCCGACGATCGACGTGCCGGTGCTCGCGGTCAACGGCTCACTCGAACCAGCCGACCTGACCGCGGCGGCGGAGCGTCTCGTCCAAGAGGTGCGCGACGGCCGCGCCGCCACCGTCGAGGGCGCGGGACACTACGCGTGCATGGAACAGCCCGAGGTCTTCAACGAGATCCTCCTCGACTTCCTGCGCACCCTCTGACGCTGCGGAACCCGGGGCACCACCGTCACCGGCCGCACGTACACCACGGCGAGCAGTGCGTGCTGCCGCCGCGCCGAACCGGACGCGTGGGCCGCCGCGCGCGGTGAGGAGGCGGAGCCGTCCACTCCGACCACGATCACCTTCGGTCCGTCCGTGCCCCGTTCGAACTGCGTGGAGTGCTGTTCCGCCACGGTGCGGAGGCCGACGGAACCCGGCACCGGCGGAGTCTGGGCCGAGCGGGTGGAATCGTCCCGCCGGACCGGTGCCACCGAGGTGGGCCCGTCCCCCGGCGGGCGACTGATGAGTCATGCAGAAGGATCAGTTGCTCACCCGGCGCCGGGTGCTGCTCACCGGTGTCGGCGCCGCCGTCGTGGGGGCGGCCGGCACGGCCGGAGTCCTCATGACGGGCGCCGGTACCGAGGCGGCACGCCCCGCCCCGCCCGCCGCCGGAGGCCTGGCCGCCGGTCGCCCGCTCAAGCCCTCCGCGTACCGCCTCAGGCCCCTCACCGGCTACGGCTCGCCGAGGAGCGTGCCCCGCAGGACCCAGGTGCGGAGCGCACCCCTGCTGCGCGTGTCCGGACGGGGCCGCACCATGGTGCTGACCTTCGACGACGGACCCGACCCCCGCTACACCCCGGACATCCTCGACACGCTCGCCGCGTACGACGTGCGGGCGATGTTCTTCGTGTGCGGGGAAATGGCCTCCTACCACAAGGGTCTGCTGGCCCGTATGTCCGACGAGGGGCATGTCGTCGGCAACCACACCTGGTCCCATCCCCTGCTCACGACTCTCCCCCGGAGCCGGATCCGCTCCGAGATGGAACGCACCAGCGATGTCATCGAAGACGGGTACGGCGAGCGCCCCCAGTGGTTCCGCGCGCCCTACGGGGCCTGGAACCGCGCCGCGTTCCGACTCGGCGCCGAACTCGGCATGGAACCCCTCGCCTGGACCGTCGACACCCTCGACTGGACCTCCCCGGGCACCCGCGCCATCGTCGACCGGGTGAAGAACGGCGCCGCCCCCGGCGTCGTGGTGCTCTCGCACGACGCCGGGGGCGAGCGGTCCCAGAGCGTGCGGGCGCTGCGCGACTATCTGCCCGAACTGCTGGACTCCGGCTACCAGGTCACCGTGCCCCGTCGGCAGTACACCTGACACCGGACGGACGCCCCGCCCGGTTCGGGCGGGGCCCGTTCAGCGGACCGCGGCCAGCCGGGCGAAGACGACGACGTTGCCGTCGTAACCGTCCTGCTGGGTGAAACCGCCTCCGCAGGTGATGACCCGCAACTCCGACGTGCCTTTCGAGTTGTAGACCCGGTCACCGGGAAAGTCGTTCTTCGCGAAGACCTCGACGCCGTAGATCTCGAAATCCGCGGTCTTTCCGTCCTTGCGCTCGATCTCGACGTGATCGCCCTTCTTCAGCGCGCCGAGCCCGTAGAAGACAGCAGGCCCCTGGTGGTTGTCGACATGGCCGACCACGACCGCCGTGCCCTTCTCACCGGGGGTGACGCCCCCGGTGAACCAGCCCGCCAGATTGGGGTCCTCGGGCGGTGGCGCGTCGACCCACCCCTCCGCGTCCAGACCCACCGCCATGACCGGCGCGTCGACCTGGATCGCCGGAATCCTGACCCGGCCCGGCACCGAGTACGGCAGCGGTGTCACCGAGCCGCCCGCGGCGTCACCGGGCGCCTGGTTGTTGGTGGCGGCCGCCACGGCGGGTTGCGGCGGCCCCGCGTCGAACTCCCCCGAACCGTTCCGGATGAGCGCGAGGCCGGTGAGCAGAGCCAGCGCTATCACGCCCCACGGAGCACGCTTCTTCCGCCGCGCCTCCTCTTCGATTTCCGCTGGCTCGAAAGCAGACATTCGCTTTTCCCCTCTCGACACGGCCGTCGCCGCGTCACTCGCGCATGGCAGAAACGTAAGTGCCGCGCGTGCGACCGGCGAGGGGGGAAAGGCGAACGGGTGGCCGGGCCGTCATCGGTGCGCCATCCGGGGTTCCGCCGAACGGAGATCTTCTGACAGTCCGTGACCTGCGGTGATATCCGAATGCGTGAATGTGTGCGGGCATCTTCTCACCGGTACGGACCATTGTCGAAATGCGCGCCGGGGCAGTGCAACTGAGGGTTTTGCTGGGAGGCGCTTTCTCGCCGATCGACCGGGGACCGGCCCCGGGGCGCCTTCCGCGGAGGAACACATGCGCAAGTCACGTGCCCTGGCGTCCGCGGGCGCCGCGGTCGCCGTCCTCGGGCTCGCCGCCCCGGTCGCCGTCGCGGACGGTGGCGGGGACTTCAGCCCGTCCAACATCGTCGCCCTGCCCAGCGCCATCGCCCGCGGCGGCCAGCTGAGCATCACCGTCGACGGCTGCCCCGACGGCGGACACGCGACGTCCAACGCCTTTCCGAGGACCGAACTGAGGCCCAGCCACGGGGGAGGCGGCACCGCGAGGGGCATCGCCACCGTCGACTTCGACGCCCGCGCCGGCTCGTACGACATCACCGTGCACTGCTCCGGTCGGAGCCTGACCCGACCGGCCGCCTTCACCGTCCTCGGCGGGGTCCGCGGCGGCCTCGGCGGCAGCAGCACCGACGGGGCGACCCCGACCGACATCGCCATCGGCGGCGGGCTGGTGACCGCCGCGGTCGCCGCCGGCGGTGTCTTCTGGATGCGCCGCCGCGCCGAGAAGCAGATCTGAACCCCGGCCCATTCGGCGGCCGTTTCTCGCACGTGTGACTTCAGGGCTGTGCCCCGGATCCCGCCCGGATCCGGGGCACAGCCCTGAAGTCGTGAAATCCCGCCGGGCGGAGCCGTCCTCCGTGCCGTCGCGGCGGGAGCGACGCGTATCGCGTGCATGGCGAGTCCTCCAGGTCCCGAGGAGCGACGGCGGACGTGTTCCGCTCGCGCCGGAAATGCGCCTCGATGCACGAAACGCTGGAAAGCCGCACCGGATCGCGCGATCGCAGTCGTGCGAACGGGGTATCGCTGTGGGCCGCGCGGGGGGACCGCGTTACGGCAGCCGGGGGACGTGCACGGCGTGGCGCATGCCCCCGTGGCGGGTGCCGTGGTGGGCACCCGTCAGCCTCCGACGTGGGGGAACAGGAGGAGGAACGGATCGGCCGAGGCGGCGAGACCCCGGCTGAAGGGGGCGTCGAAGTCCCAGATCAGAAAGAGCAGGAAGGCGATCAACGCGGAGAACAGTCCGGCGAGGACCAGCTCCCGGCCGGTGCGGCGGATCTGCAGCGCGAAGATCATTCCGATGGTGATGACGGCCCCGGCGATCAGCCCGAACCACACCACGCCCGGCATGGTCTCCCCGGTCGACTCCGCCCGCGCGGCGCGCGCCTGGTCGGCGGCGGACACCTGGTCGACGAGCGGCTGGTAGGCCTGCGCCTCGAAGTCCGTCCGCGGTTCGTAGTCGGTGACGTCCCGGCGGACCCGGTCGAGGAGGTCCGTCCCGCGTTCGGTGACCCGGCCGTCGTCGGCCATGACACGCCACTCGGTGGTGACGACGTGTCCGACATAGGCGTTGACATCGCCCCGAATGCGATCACGTACGTCGGCCGGATAGATCCGTACCCGCTCCGAGATCTCGTGCAGCGCCACCGCCTCCGCCCGTACATGCTCCTGCGCCGCGCTGCGACCCTCCCAGACGCCGGCGATGGCCAGGCCCAGGACGATGGCGTACACCACGCCGATCCACATCGTCATGTACTCGATGACGTCCGGGGTCTCGCTGGGGTCCTCGTCGTCGGCGGCCGCGCGGTGACGTACGAGAGTGATGACGACCACCACGACGCAGACGGCCAGCATCGCGAGGGTGAGAACAAGCCATTCCGGCAAGAGGTGCCTCCACGGCAGGAAGGGCCCTGGGCGGGCGCTCGGGTTCAGCGGGGCCGCAGGGCGGCGACGGCGACCACGGCGGGCGTGGTGATGAGCAGGACGAAGGTGAGGGGCGACGTGGCGCCGCCGGAAGGCCGTTTGGCCGGAGGTGCCGCCCGGTACCGCGGGTAGTGCACGGGCGTCGCGGACGGAGGCGGCGTGGGCGTGGGGGTGGCCGAGGGCGCCGGGACCGGCGAGGGACGCGGCGGCGGAGCGGACGTGGGCGGGGGAGGAGGCGTGGGAGCCGGACGGGCGGGCGGTGGCGTGGGGCGGGCCCGACGCGGAGGTGGCGGAGGCGGCGGTTCGGGCTTCGCCGTGGGGGTGGGCTTCGGTGTCGGAGAAGGCGGAGGGGGCGGGGGAGCAGGGGGTGGCGGGGTCGGTGTGGGTTCGGGCGGCGGTGGAGGTGGCGTGGGTGTGGGTGAACAGAGAGGGGGGAGCGGCCAGGTCATGCTGCCGGCGACCGCCACCGCCTCCGTCCCCCCCGGGCCCGTCGAGGCGTAGGCGCAGGCGTCGGCCGTCGCCGCGCCAGGGGCGCCGACGAGTGCCCAGGCCAGCGTCGCCATCGCCAACGCGCGTGCGGCGAGCGCGGATCGGGTCGGTACAAGTCCTTGCACGACGGAGATCATGAGCCGAGACGGGCCGGTGCACGCGCGGGCTGCGGATGAATGCCCCGATGGAGTCAAATCCGTCATCTCCCGGTTGGCTCCGGGCTGATCACCCGTTGGGAAACGGCGTACTGGCGTGCGATGCGGCAGGGGCACGCAGGCGGAACGGGGCGGAAGTACGGGTTCCGGAAGAAATATGGGCCGCCGTTGAACACGGCAGGTGCCTTCATGCGTACTCCACGTCGAGCGGCGGCGCAGCAGGGCGCTGCAACACCCTTGTGATGATCTGGAGTTGAGATGAAGACCTCCTGGCGGACCGCCTCACTGGTGGTGAGCGCCGCGGCGGTGCTGACGCTGACGACGGCGTGCGGTCAGGACACCGCGCCGCCGGCCAGCAGCCAGAACGTCGGCGCCTCGGCCGTGCCCGGGGACCTCGGGGGCATCGACACAGGGGCCGGTGCGGAGGCGTCCGAGACCCCCGCCGGCGGCGTGGGCACGCTGGGTGTCTCCACCAACGCCGAACTCGGCGAGCTGGTGACGGACGAACTCGGCCTCACGCTCTACCGCTTCGACCAGGACACCGCGCAGCCCCCCAAGTCCAACTGCGACGGCGACTGCGCCAAGACCTGGCCCCCGGTGCTCGCCGACGACGCCAAGGCCGGCAAGGGCATCGACGCGTCACTGCTGGGCGAAGTCACCCGGGCGGACGGAACCAAGCAGCTCACCGTCGACGGCTGGCCCGCCTACCGCTACGTCAAGGACGTCAACGCCGGCGACGTCAAGGGCCAAGGCGTGGGCGGCAAGTGGTTCGGACTGACCCCCGAGGGCAAGAAGGCGCAAGCGGCCGATCTGCCCGGTCTGTCCACCCGCAAGGACCCCGAACTCGGTGAGATCGTCGTAGACAAGGACGGCATGACGGTCTACCGCTTCATGAAGGACGAGGCCTGGCCGAAGCCGGTCTCCGCCTGCACCGGTGCGTGCCTGGAGAAGTGGCCGGTGGTGGCGCCGGTCGACATCAACGACACCAAGGGCATCGAGAAGAAGAACTACATGAAGTTCACCCGTCCGGACAACGGCGTCGAGCAGCAGACGATCTACTGCTGGCCGATCTACACCTTCGCCGGTGACAAGGCCCCGGGTGACACCAACGGCCAAGGCGTCGGCGGCACCTGGTACGCCGTGCGCCCCGACGGAAAGCCGGTCGGCGCGCCGGAGAAGTAGCGACCTCCCCAGGAAGCCGTCCACTTCGGCACCGTCGATCCCGGTCCGCCCCTCCGCGCCGCACGGAGGGGCGGACCGTTTTGCTGTGATTCACCGGAACTCGTGGAAATTTCGGCGGCCTTCTCCCCGCGTTTCACCGCACGCCGGAACTCTCCGGAATGCCGCAGGTACTTTTCGTGACGTTTTTTACGGGCGTCAATTTGGTATGTGCCACTGGCAGTGACCGGGAACGGATGGTCAATTTCCGTTCGGGGTCGCTCCCTTGGCGGGCGATCAGTAGCCTCGGCTCGGACACCGGATCGCCTACGCTGTGGAGAGATACATGGAGCGTCCCGCCTGGGCCCCACGGAGCATCGACATCACGGTGCCCAGTGTTTCCCGGATGTACGACTACTACCTGGGCGGTTCGCACAACTTCGAGGTCGACCGGGAAGCGGCCCGCAGGGCCATGGAGTTCATGCCGGGACTGCCCAAGGTCATGCAGGCGAACAGGGCGTTCCTGCGCCGGGCGGTACGTTTCGCGGTCGGTGAGGGTGTCACCCGGTTCCTGGACATCGGCTCCGGCATCCCGACGTTCGGCAACGTCCACGAGGTGGCACAGGAGGCCGCTCCCGGCGCGCGGGTGGTCTACGTCGACCACGACCCGGTGGCCGTCGCGCACAGCCGGGCCGTCCTCGAGGGCAACCACGGCGCGGGCGTCGTCGCCGGGGACCTCCGAAAGCCCCGGGACGTCCTGGCGAGTTCCGAGGTGGGGCGCCTGATCGACCTGAACCGGCCGGTGGCGTTGCTGCTCGTTGCCGTACTGCACTTCGTGGAGGACGCGGACGACCCGTACGCGGCGGTGGCCGAACTGCGTGAGGCCCTCGCGCCCGGCAGTATGCTGATCCTCAACCATGCCTCGTACGAGGGAATTCCGTTGCCCCCGGAGCGGGCCGGTGGCGCGGTGGACGTGTACAAGGACATCCGCAACCCGCTGATCATGCGCTCGCGTGACGAGATCGCGCGGTTCTTCGAGGGGTACGACATGGTGGAACCCGGACTGGTGCCGATGTCGCGGTGGCGGCCGGACACCGCACCGGAGGACGAGGATCCCTACGAGCTCTCCGGGCTCGCGGGCGTGGGGCGTACCGCGTGAGCGCGGAGCCGGACGGCCCGGAGGGCAGACTGCGCCGGTTCGCGACGATCTGGAGCCGGGCGGTCTTCCCCGTGACCTCGACGTCGTCGACCCGGCCCGAGTTCGAGGAACAACTGCTCCCGCTGGCCCGGCGATTGAGCGAAGCGCTGCTGGCCAGGGCCTTCGACCCGGACGTCGGCCAGGCGGTCGGCGCCGCCCTGATCCAGGTGCACTGCACCGACCCGGAGGCGCTCAGCCGGACCCTGGACTGTGTGGACGCCTACCTCGTCCTGTACTGCGGCGGGGACGGCGACCGCGAGGACCTGCGGGCGCGCAGCGCCAGACTGCAGCACGCCATGGCCGCCGGTTTCGCGCGGGCGCTGCGGGAGCGGACGCTGGCCGAGCAGGAGGCCGTCGCCCGGGCCGCGCTGGAGGCGCAGGGCGCGGTGGCGCAGGCCCTGCACGCCACCGAGGCCAGGTTCCGCGCGGTCTTCGAAGGCGCGGCGATAGGAATCGGCATCGCCGACCTCGACGGCAACGTCCTGCAGGTCAACGGCGCCCTGCGGCGCATGTTCGGCCTGTCCGAACAGGGCCTGCGCAGCCGCAACGTCAGGGAGTGGACGCACCCCGACGACGCCCCGCAGACCTGGAACCTCTACGGCGAGCTGGTCCGCGGCGAGCGTGAGCACTACCACCTCGAGAAGGCGTTCCACCGGCCTGACGGAACGGTCCTGTGGACCAATCTGACGGTGTCCCTGCTGCGCGACGCCGACGGTGAACCGCAGTACCAGCTCGCCCTGATGGAGGACACCACCGAGCGGCGGCTGCTCAACCTCCGGCTGCGCTACGAGGCCACCCACGACGCGCTCACCGGTCTGCCCAACCGCACGTTCTTCTTCGAGCGGCTGGAGAAGGCGCTCGGCGCCGGCCCCGGACAGCGCTTCGGCCTGTGCTACCTCGACCTGGACGGCTTCAAGACCGTCAACGACAGTCTCGGACACGCGGCCGGCGACCGGCTGCTCGTCGAGGTCGCCGACCGGCTCCAGTCCTGCGCCACCGCGCCCGGCGAGATGGTCGCCCGGCTCGGCGGCGACGAGTTCGTGGCGCTGACCACGGGGCCCGACACCGAGCACACGGTCGACGAGCTCGCCGCCCGCATCCTGAACACGCTGCTCGCCCCCATCGGCGTCGACGGCCGCGACCTGACCGTGCGCGGCAGCATCGGCGTCGTCGAGGGACCGGCCGGGGAACGCAGCCCGGCGGAGGTGCTGCGCAGCGCCGACATCACCATGTACCGGGCCAAGTCGGCGGGCGGCAACCGCTTCGAGCTGGCCGACCCGGAGTCCGACGCCCGCGCCATCACCCGGCACGGACTCACCACGGCACTGCCCTCGGCCCTGGAACGGGGCGAGTTCTTCATCGAGTACCAGCCGCTGGTCCACCTCGGCGACGGCAGCGTCCGGGGCGCCGAGGCGCTGGTGCGCTGGCTGCACCCGCAGCACGGCGTGCTGTCCCCGGACCGGTTCATCCCGCTCGCCGAGCACACCGGGCTGATCGTCCCGCTGGGCCGCTGGGTGCTCGAGCAGTCGGTGCGCCAGGCCCGCGCGTGGCAGGAGCGGCACGGCGGCGCGGAGGCGCTCGGCCCGCTGCGCATCAACGTGAACCTCTCGCCCTGCCAGCTCACCCACCCCGGTCTGGTCCAGGACACCGTCGACATCCTGGAGCGCACCGGTGTCGAGCCGGACGCGCTGTGCCTGGAGGTGACCGAGTCGGCACTGATCGGCGCGGACGACGACCTGCTGAAGCCGCTGCGGCGGCTGGCGGAGATGGGCGTGGACATCGCCCTGGACGACTTCGGCACCGGCTACTCCAACCTCGCCAACCTGCGCCGCCTCCCGGTGAGCGTCCTCAAGCTGGACCGTTCCTTCACCCAGAGCATGCAGCAGTTCCCGGCCGACCCGGTCGACCTCAAGATCGTCGAGGGGATCGTCTCCCTGGCCCACAGCCTCGACCTCGCCGTCACGGTGGAGGGGGTGGAGACGGGGGCGCAGGCCGAGCAGCTCCGCCTGCTCGGCTGCGACACGGCGCAGGGCTGGTACTACGCCCGTCCCGGCCCGCCGGAACGCCTGCACGACCTGGCCCTGGCCGACGCGACGGGCTGACGCCGGGCGGACCGGCCCGCCTGCTCACCGCTCCAGGAGCATCCGCTGAAGTTCCCGGGCCGCGCGGGGCGGAGCCACGTCGCTGCGATGGGCCAGGGCGATGGTGCGGTGGAGGCCGGGGCGGGCCAGGGGGGTGACCCGCAGGCCCTGTCCGGACCGCGCGGCGACCATGCGGGGCACCACGGCGACGCCCAGCCCCGCCCGCACGAAGCCCAGCACGGCGTCCATCTCCCCGCCCTCCACCGCGAAGTCCGGTTCGAAGCCCTCCGCACGGCACGCGGCCACGGTCAGCTCCCGCAGGTCGTAGCCGTGCCGGAACATCACCAGCCGCTCGCCCTCCAGATCGGCGACGCGCACGGTGCGCCGGCCCCGGCCGGGCTGAGAGGCGTCCGGGGAGGACACCACCACCAGGTCCTCGCGCAGCAGCTCCACCGTGGTGAGGGCGGGGGAGGGGGTCGGCAGGGGCAGGACGACCAGGGCCAGATCGAGCGCACCGCGGGCCAGCTCCCGTACCAGGTCGTGGGAGCCGCTCTCCTCGACCAGCAGCCGGACGCCCGGGTAGCGGTCGTGGAAGGCGCGCAGCACGTCCGGCAGCAGACCGGTGCACAGGCTCGGCGTCGCCCCCAGGCGTACCCGGCCGCTGCGCAGCTGCACCAGCTCCTGCACCTCGTGCCGGGCCGTGTCGGCGTCGGCCAGGATGCGCCGCGCCAGCGGCAGCAGCGCCTCGCCCGCGTCGGTGAGCGTGATGTTGCCGCGCGCCCGCAGGAACAGGTCCGCCCCCAACTCCCGCTCCAGCGCCTTGATCTGCTGCGAGAGGGACGGCTGCGCGACATGGACCGTTTCGGCGGCCCGGGTGAAGTGCCGGGTCTCGGCGACCGCCACGAAGTACTGGAGCTGCTGGAACTGCATGGGGCCACCATAGGCCTTCCATAGATGACGGCTATGGAAACGAGCTGGACCATGTCTTGGACCGATGGGGTCCTTTGGCCCTAGCGTCTGTGACATGGCTCTGGCAACGCGGACGGACCGACGGCCGTCCATGGCGCGCACCGTGTGGGACTCGACCGTCGGCAAGAAGACAGTGATGGCCGTCAGCGGTCTGGTCATGCTGCTCTACCTGGTCGCCCACATGATCGGCAACCTGAAGATCTACTTCGGGGCCGTCGAGTTCAACGAGTACGCACACTGGCTGCGCACCCTGGGCGAGCCCCTCCTGCACTACGAGTGGGCGCTGTGGCTGGTCCGGGTCGTGCTCGTCGTCGCGGTCGTCGCCCACGCCGTCTCCGCGTACCAGCTCAGCCGCCGCGACATCAAGGCGCGCCCCAGCAAGTACGTCCACAAGAAGGCGCGGGCCAGTTACGCCACGCGCACCATGCGCTGGGGCGGGATCATCCTCGCCCTCTTCATCGTCTGGCACATCCTCGACCTGACCACCGGCACCGTGCACTCCGGCGGTTTCGAGACGGGCAAGCCCTACCAGAACGTCGTGGACACCTTCTCCACCTGGTACGGAAACGTCATCTACATCGTCGCGGTGCTCGCCCTCGGAATGCACATCCGGCACGGCTTCTGGAGCGCCGCCCAGACCCTCGGCGTCGGCAGCCGCACCCGCGACCGCGCGCTCAAAGCCGCCGCCAACGTCCTCGCGCTGCTGCTCACGATCGGCTTCGTCGCCGTACCCGTGGGCGTCATGACCGGAGTGGTGAGCTGAAATGACTGCCTACGCTGCTTACACCGAGTACGCGACCGGTGAGCCGGTCGCCGACACCAAGGCCCCGTCCGGGCCGATCCACGAGCGCTGGGACACCCGCCGCTTCGAGGCCAAGCTGGTCAACCCCGCCAACCGGCGCAAGCAGACCGTGATCGTCGTCGGCACCGGTCTGGCCGGCGGCGCGGCCGGGGCCACACTCGCCGAACAGGGCTACCGCGTCATCCAGTTCTGCTACACGGACTCCCCGCGCCGGGCCCACTCCATCGCCGCGCAGGGCGGCATCAACGCGGCGAAGAACTACCGCAACGACGGCGACTCCGTCCACCGCCTCTTCTACGACACCGTCAAGGGCGGCGACTTCCGGGCCCGCGAGTCCAACGTGCACCGCCTCGCGCAGATCTCCGTGGAGATCATCGACCAGTGCGTGGCCCAGGGCGTGCCCTTCGCCCGCGAGTACGGAGGTCTGCTGGACACCCGCTCCTTCGGCGGCGTCCAGGTCTCCCGCACCTTCTACGCCCGCGGCCAGACGGGCCAGCAGCTCCTCCTCGGTGCCTATCAGGCGCTGTCCCGGCAGATCGCCGCCGGGAACGTGGAGATGCACGCGCGCACCGAGATGCTCGACCTCGTCGTCATCGACGGCCGGGCGCGCGGGATCGTCGCCCGGGACCTGATCACCGGGAAGATCGACACCTACTTCGCCGACGCAGTCGTCCTCGCGAGCGGCGGCTACGGCAACGTCTTCTACCTGTCGACGAACGCCATGAACTCCAACGCGACCGCCGTCTGGCGGGCGCACCGGCGCGGCGCGTACTTCGCCAACCCCTGCTTCACCCAGATCCACCCCACCTGCATCCCCCGCACCGGCGACCACCAGTCCAAGCTGACGCTGATGAGCGAGTCGCTGCGCAACGACGGCCGCATCTGGGTGCCGAAGGCGAAGGGCGACGACCGCCCGCCGAACGAGATCCCCGAGGACGAGCGCGACTACTACCTGGAGCGCATCTACCCGTCCTTCGGCAACCTCGTCCCCCGCGACATCGCCTCACGCGCCGCGAAGAACGTCTGCGACGAGGGCCGGGGCGTCGGCCCCGGCGGCCAGGGCGTCTACCTGGACTTCGCCGACGCCATCGGGCGCCTGGGGCGGGAGGCGGTGGAGGCCAAGTACGGCAACCTCTTCGACATGTACCAGCGGATCACCGACGAGGACCCGTACCGGGTGCCGATGCGGATCTACCCCGCGGTGCACTACACGATGGGCGGCCTGTGGGTCGACTACGACCTCCAGACCACCGTCCCCGGCCTGTTCGCCATCGGTGAGGCCAACTTCTCCGACCACGGAGCCAACCGCCTCGGCGCCTCCGCGCTGATGCAGGGCCTGGCGGACGGCTACTTCGTCCTCCCCGCCACCATCAACGACTACCTCGCCCGCAACCCGCACAAGGACGAGGTCGACACCGGCCACCCGGCGGTGCAGGAGGTGCTGGCCGAGACCGAGGACCGGCTCAACCTCCTGCTGTCCGTGGACGGCGACCGCACCCCCGACTCCTTCCACCGCGAACTCGGCGAACTCATGTGGGAGTTCTGCGGCATGGCCCGTACCGAGTCGGGCCTGCGCAAGGCGCTGGAGCGCATCCCGCAGATCCGTGAGGAGTTCTGGCGGCGGATCAAGGTGCCCGGCACCGGCGAGGAGTTCAACCAGTCGCTGGAGCGGGCCAACCGCATCGTCGACTACCTGGAGCTCGCCGAGCTGATGTGCCTCGACGCGCTGCACCGCTCCGAGTCCTGCGGCGGTCACTTCCGCGAGGAGTCCCAGAGCCCCGAGGGCGAGGCGGCCCGCAAGGACGAGGAGTTCTCCTACGCGGCCGCCTGGGAGTTCACCGGTACCGGCGAAGCCCCCACCCTGCACAAGGAAGACCTCGTCTTCGAGTACGTCCACCCCACTCAGCGGAGCTACGCATGAAGCTCACCCTGCGCGTCTGGCGGCAGAAGAACGCCGACGCCGACGGCGCCATGTCCACGTACGAGGTGGACGGCATCTCGCCCGACATGTCCTTCCTGGAGATGCTCGACACCCTCAACGAGGAACTCACCCTCAAGGGCGAGGACCCCGTCGCCTTCGACCACGACTGCCGCGAGGGCATCTGCGGCGCCTGCTCGCTGGTCATCAACGGTGACGCCCACGGCCCCGAGCGCACCACCACCTGCCAGCTGCACATGCGGTCCTTCAAAAACGGCGACACCATCGACGTCGAACCGTGGCGGGCCTCGGCCTTCCCTGTGGTGAAGGACCTCGTGGTGGACCGGTCGGCGTTCGACCGGATCATCCAGGCCGGCGGCTACGTCAGCGTCCCCACCGGCTCCGCGCCCGAGGCGCACGCCACGCCGGTGCCGAAGCCGGACGCGGACTTCGCCTTCGAGCACGCCGAGTGCATCGGCTGCGGCGCCTGCGTCGCAGCCTGCCCGAACGGCGCGGCGATGCTCTTCACCTCGGCGAAGATCAACCACCTCAACGTGCTGCCGCAGGGCGCGCCCGAGCGCGAGACCCGGGTGCTCGACATGGTGGCGCAGATGGACGAGGAGGGGTTCGGCGGCTGCACCCTCGCCGGCGAGTGCGCCACCGCCTGCCCGAAGGGCATCCCGCTGACCTCCATCACCGGGATGAACAAGGAGTGGCTGCGGGCCACGCGCAAGGGGGCCGGCCGGTAGCCACCGGGCGGGCAGTGGGAGAACGTTCGCCAGGGGGCGGACGGGCGGGACCGGGAGTGGTGCTCATCCCCGGTCCCGTCTGCCGTCCGGGTGACGCCCGGCATTCAGCATCCCCACATCCACACTCCCGGCCCAGGTCACGTGCACGCCAACCGGCACAGGCAGAAACAAGGGGAGCCCCACTTCCCCGCTCCGGCGCGTGACCAGGAGAGAGCCATGACCGGCGTGCTGACCGCAGACCACCCCGCGAAGCCCGCGGCACCCACCCGTTACACCGTCACCCTCGCCCGCGACGAGGAGGACGTGCGCGCCGCCCAGCGGCTGCGGCACGACGTCTTCGCCGGCGAGCTGGGCGCCCTGCTGTCCACCCCCCAGCCGGGCCTGGACGTCGACCCCTTCGACGCCTACTGCGACCACCTGCTCGTGCGCGAGGAGGTGAGCGGCCAGGTCGTCGGCACCTACCGGCTGCTGCCGCCGGAGCGCGCCGCGGTCGCCGGGCGCCTGTACGCCGAGGGCGAGTTCGACCTCGGCGCGCTCGACCCGATCCGGCCGGGCCTCGTCGAGGTCGGCCGCTCCTGCGTGCACCCCGACCACCGCGACGGCGCGGTCATCGGCCTCATCTGGGCCGGCATCGCCCGCTACATGGTCGACCGGGGCCACGCGTGGCTGGCGGGCTGCTGCTCCATACCGCTCGCCGACGGCGGCGCGCTCGCCTCCGCCACCTGGGACCGGGTGCGGGGCAAGCACCTCGCCCCCGAGGAGTACCGCGTACGCCCCTTGCTCCCGTGGCGGGCGAACCCCGGGGCGGCTGCGGCGCCCGCGGCCCGCACCGAGCTGCCCGCCCTGCTGCGCGGCTACCTCCGGCTCGGCGCCCGGGTCTGCGGCGAGCCCGCGCACGACGTGGACTTCGGCGTCGCCGACCTGTACGTCCTGCTGCCGATGGACCGGGTGAACCCGCGCTACCTGCGGCACTTCCTCTCCCTCGTACCGGCCTGATGAGCGTCTGGCTGCCCGCCGCGCCCTGCACCCCGAGCGGCTGTGTGGAGCCGACGAGGGCCGCGACGGCCGTACCGAGGGCGGTGCTGCGGCTGACGGCGGTCACCGTCCTGGTCCTCGCCGGGGTGGCACTGCTGCCGATCGGCCGGCGGGTCCCGGCGGGGCTGGTGGGCCGCTGGTGCCGGTGGATCGTACGGGCCGCCGGGGTCCGGGTCCGGGTCACCGGCGCCACCCCGCCCACCGGCGGGCTGCTCCTCGTCGCCAACCACATCTCCTGGCTCGACATACCGCTGCTGAGCGCGGTCCGCCCGGCCCGGATGCTGGCCAAGTCCGAGATACGGCGATGGCCGGTGGCCGGGCCGCTGGTCGGACGCAGTGGCGCCCTGTTCATCGACCGTGACCGCCTGCGCGCCCTGCCGGACACGGTCGCCCGGATCGCCGGGGCGCTGCGCGAGGGTGCGGCGGTCGCCGCCTTCCCCGAGGGCAGCACCTGGTGCGGCCGTCGGCAGGGCTCCTTCCGCCGGGCCGTCTTCCAGGCGGCGCTGGACGCCGGGGCCCCCGTCCAGCCGGTCCGCATCCACTACCGGAGCGCGCACGGAACGCCGGCCACCGCCGCGGCCTTCGTCGGCGACGACACCCTGTTCGCGTCCGCGTGGCGGGTGGTCTCGGCCCGCGGTCTGATCGCCGAGGTCGAGATACGGGCCGCGATCCCGCCGGGCACCCACGTCGACCGCCGCGCCCTGGCCGCCGCAGCGCAGCCGCCGACCGGCGGCCTCGGGCGGGAGCATCCGGTCGAAGACGTGCGACGGGGTCACCAGAAGTGAGCGCTGTTGAAAAATAAGTGCGGTTTATCCCTTACATGAAGTTTCCATGGTGTTGATGAGGACATCCGGACGGGAGTGACACCCTGAAAGGAGGGTGAGGCCAGATGATCACCCGCGATGAGGTCAAGATCCTCCTGGATCACCCCGTCTACGACGGCGAAGGCAGCAAGATCGGTGAGGCCAAGCACGTCTTCTTCGACGACATGAGCGGCCGCCCCGAGTGGGTGAGCGTCAGGACGGGCATGTTCGGCTCCAACGAGTCGTTCATCCCCATCCGTGACGCCGAACTGGTGGAGGACCACCTCGAAGTCCCGTACCTCAAGGAGAAGGTCAAGGGCGCACCCGACGTCGACGTCGATGCACAGGGCCACCTGTCGGAGTCGGAGGAACACCGGCTGTACGAGTACTACGGCATCGACTGGAGCGGTGTGCTGCGCGACGACACCAAGCCCTCCGGCGAGGGCCGCGGCGACCGGCACCCCGGCATGGGCAAGACGGGAACGGCCGGCGCGGCGGGCGCTGCCGGGGCGGCGGGCGCTGCCGGAGCGGCGGGCACGACGGGGACATCGGGTGCCGGTGGAACAGCCCGCACGACGGGCAGGGACCGGACGGTGTCCACGGCGAACACGACTGCGGCCGGCGCCGCGGGGACGTCGGCGACGACCGGGAAGGCGGGCCGGACCAGCTCCGCGGCCGCCGCCGGGACCACGGGGAGGACCACCGCGCGCGGCGGGCCGGGCGCCGATTCCATGACGCGCATGGAGGAGGAGATGCACGTCCGCGTCGAGCGACGCGAGACCGGACGGGCCAGGCTGCACAAGTACGTGGTGACGGAGGAGGTCGAGAAGACCGTGCCGGTGCGCCACGAGGAGGTGCACGTGGTGCGCGAGCCGATCACGGAGGCCGAGCGCGCGGCCGCGCTCTCCGGCACCGAGATCGGCGAGGCCGACTACGAGGTCACGCTGCACGAGGAGCGCCCCGTCGTGGAGACCAGGGCGGTACCCGTGGAACGGGTGCGGCTGACCATGGAGGAGCGCACCGAGAACGAGACCGTGCGCGGCCGGGTCCGCAAGGAGCGCATCGAGAGCGAGGGAGTGCCGGACGACACCCTGCGGAGCGACGACGCGACCCGGCGGGGCCGCGACGTCCCGCGGCGCGGCCGCGGCTGACCGGACGGAACCGCGTGCGCGCAGGTGAGGCTGTTCACCGGCGCGCCGCGCCGCCGTCCGTCCCCGGGAGGCCGGCGATACCGGCGAGCCGCCGGTAGGAGTCCAGCAGGGCCGTACGGTCGTGGGTACTGGTGGTGACCAGGACCTCCTGGGCACCCGTCTCCTTCAGCACCCTCTCCAGTTCGTCGGCCACCTGCTCCTCGGTGCCGGCGATGTGGCCCCTGAGCCCGGACTCGTACAGGTCGCGTTCCTTGGCCGTCATGAGGAGCGACTCGACGCGCTCGGCGGGCGGCAGCGGCGGAAAGGTGCCGCGGGTACGGGAGTTCGCCATCGACCAGGCCTCCGGAATCAGCAGCCGGCGGGCCTGTTCGGGGGTGTCGGCCACGGCGACCGTGCCGGAGATCACCACGTACGGCTCGCTCGCCCAGACGGACGGGCGGAACCGCGCGCGGTAGTCGTCGATGCCGCGGCGCATCCGGTCGCGGCCGCGCAGGTCGCCGATGACCATCGGCAGGCCCGCACGGGCGGCGATCGCCGCCCCCTCACCCGTGGCGAGCACGAACGGGGGCACGGCCAGCCCCACGGCCGGGCGGGCGCGCACCCCGGTGGGGGAGGTGCCGCGGAACCAGCCGAGCAGCTCGTCGATCTGGGCGCCGAAGTCCTCGGCGTCGTCCTTGTCGCGGCCCAGGGCCTTGCGCACCCCGCCGGTGAAGCCGACCGAGCGGCCCAGGCCCATGTCCACCCGCCCCGGGAAGAGAGACTCCAGCACCCCGAACTGCTCCGCCACGACGAGTGGTCGATGGTTGGGCAGCATGACCCCGCCGGTGCCCACGCGGATCGCCGCCGTCGCCGCGGCGACGGCGGCGGCCAGCACCGTCGGCGCGGAGCCGGCGACCCCGGGCACGCCGTGGTGTTCGGAGACCCAGAACCGGTGGTAGCCGAGCCGCTCCACCTCCCGCGCCAGCCGCACGGTGTCACGCAGCGCCTCGGGACCGGTGTGTCCCTCACGGATGCGGGAACGGTCGAGAACGGAGAAGCGGGTGCGGGCGATCAGCGGGGTCACACCTGGTTCAACGCCTGGTCCGCCACCGCATTCCCCTGCCCGGCCGGGCGGTGCGACCGACGGCGGAAAGCGCCCGCTCGCCGTGTTCGACCTGGACGACACCCGCGCGGACACCGCGCACCGGCAGCGGTGCCCAGGGTGCCGGTGAGAACCGTGTCAGTGCGCCACGAGGCGCTGGTGCGCCGTGAGGCGCGGTGAATCGAAGGAGGTGCAAGACCTCCTCGCCAGGCTGTCGCAGCAGCCTGGTGGGAGCTGAGCGCAGTCCGACCCGGGAGACGCCGGGGAGGGCGGGAAGCAGCGCTGATAAAGCCGGGACGGCCTGGAACTGCCAGACGGGTCGGGTCCGGCGAGCGAGATCAGAGGGTATACGAGAGGAACCA
>NZ_JAESIF010000056.1:0-43834 GCF_016757295.1 Streptomyces sp. M2CJ-2
GAGGTCGAACTCGTCGCGATCAACCCGCCCGAACGAAACTGAGGTCAATCGGCCCACAGGTCTTGACGATTACTCCGTGCCGTCCGCTACCACCTCACTGCCGCCGATGGCTGCGGCACGTCCCTAGGCAGGGACGCGGGCGTGCCGGAGCGGTGCTCCGGCCTGATGGAGACTGGCGAGGGCCAGCCGGTAGGAGGTGATCAGCCCGGTCTCCGCGTAGTCCAGACCCAGTTCCTGGCAGTAGCGCCGCACAATGGTCCGGGCCTTGCGCAGGTTGGGGCTGGGCATGCTGGGAAACAGGTGGTGCTCGATCTGATGGTTCAGCCCGCCCAGTGCGATGTCGGTGAACCTACCGCCGCGCACGTTGCGTGAGGTGAGCACCTGGCGGCGGAGGAAGTCCGGGCGGTCTTCGCCTGTCAGGATCGGCATGCCCTTGTGGTTGGGCGCAAAGAGGGAGCCGAGATAGACGCCGAACAGGCACTGGTGGACGGCGAGGAAGGCGATCGCCATGCCGGGCGGCAGCAGCCAGAGCAGCACGGTCAGGTAGACCGCGAAGTGCGCGAACAGCAGGGCGCCGTCGAGCGTTCGGTGCTTGAGCGAGCGATTGGCCAGCGCCTTCACGCTCGACACGTGCAGGTTGAAGCCTTCCAGTGTGAGGAGCGGAAAGAACAGGAACGCCTGCCAGCGGCCGATCAGGCGGGGGAGCCCCTTGGCGGCCCGGGCCTGTTCCTGGGACCAGACCAGCAGGTCGGGGTCGAGGTCGGGGTCGAGTTCCTCATGGTTGGGGTTGGCGTGGTGGCGGGTGTGTTTGTCCTGCCACCACCCGTAGCCCATCCCGATGCCGACACCGGCGATCCGGCCAGACGCTTCGCTGGCCCGGCGTCGGCGGAACACCTGGCGGTGGGCTGCGTCATGGGCGAGCAGGGCGACCTGGCCGAAGACAACGGCCAGGAAGACGGCGACCGCCAGTGTCCACCAACTGTCGCCGATGAGCGCAACGGCGGCCCACCCGCCAACGTAGAGCCCGGCCACCACTGTGATCCGCAGTGCGTAATAGCCGGGGCGGCGTCCCAGCAGGCCGGCATCCGCGATCTTTCTCGACAATCGGGCGAAGTCACTGCCGGACGTCTCCGAGAGTGGGGGACGAACCGTGGTAATTCTGCTCATGATGGTGAAACTCTCTCCGACGGAGGCAGATGGCTCGGCGCCGCCTTGGGAGCCGCTGAGACCGGGCCGCAGGTGGGTACGCGCTTCCTCCGCTGCGGTAAGCGCATCGCGCGACCGCGGGAGCGAGGACGACGTCTGCTTCGTCGGCCGACGGCCGCGCAGGCCCGCTATCTGACTGTGGGTTCCCTGCCAGGCAGGTCTCACACCGTGACAGGACAGGGCTTCTGGAGCGGTCCGCGCGCTCCCATAGCAGAGGTCGGCCGGTAAAGCGGATACGGCTGATCACCGAGGGGCGCTCAACACGGTGACCGGCAAGGTCCGTACGGGTCGTCGAGACAGAAGGTACCGACGAGGACACCGACCGGTGCAGCTGAAGAGTGTCCGAACCGGCGAATCCGGGTGAGCGAACCGGAGCTGAGGCGATTCGCGGTCGCGGACACCGCTGTCCCGCGCACCAGCGGACACCCGCGGTGGGGCCGATGAAGATTGTCGCCTGTGCGGGACATCCGTTCCTCGCCCCGGGCGGAGAAGTGCTGGCCAGCATGTACGTGATCGACGCGAGAGCCGCACAAGGAACTTGCCTCCCTGACTCGCGCGGTGAGTAACGGGATCAACCTCCGCACTTACCTGATCCGCGCAGAACGTTTTCTCCAGAGCCCAGGATGCTCTGGAAACCTCCAGCGCACTGGACCGCAGCCTCCAGGATGTTTTCGACAGGGTGAATGAGAGCCACTCGGACAGCGAGATCGGGAGCCACTGTTTGGGCATCGAAGTTGAGAGCCACCTCTCCCGACCGGGTGTGACATGCCGCTTTTGGCGTAATGAGGCCTTTAGGCTAGTCGGCCGCGTCACTCTGTGCGGGTTGATCACGGTCGGTCAGGAACCCGGGTGTACAGATCGCGTGAGTGGGTCTTCGCGCGGATCTGCAAGGTGAGCCGGGTCTGTCCCAAGCCCCAAGGCCGAGGCCAGCCGCCTGGTGAGCGGCCCCTTGGAGAGGCCCGCCCAGCGGGCGAAACCGGCTCTGCTGTGGTGAAAGGGAGCGGCTGTGGCGGACGGTGGGCGGCGGCCTGACAAGGCCATGGTGGACCGGTCGGAAGGGTTCGGTGAGCGGCTGCTGGGGGTGCTGCTGGATCGGGCGCACGAGATGCCGCCGCAGCTGATCGCCCCGCTGATCGCGGAAGAGGTGGCCAGGGTCGGTGGCCGCGACGTCTCGATCCTCCTGCAGGACTACGGCCAGCGGGTGCTGGTGCCGCTGGCGGGTAGGCGGCTGTTCGTCGGGGAGCCCGAGCCGATCGGTGACTCCCACGCCGGCACGGCTTTCCTGTATGCGACCCCTGTGGAGGTACCGCAGGCCGACGGCGTCCGGATGTACCTGCCGTTGCTGGACGGCAGCGACCAGGTGGGAGTGATGGCCCTCACCCTGGACACCGTCGATGACGACGACCGGCGGCTGCTGCGCAGACTCGCCGGTCTGGTCGCCGACATGCTGGTCACCAAACACAGCTACACCGACCAGTTCTTCCAGACCCGGCGCCGCGAGCCGATGAGCGTGGCCGCGGAGATCCAGTGGTCCCTGCTGCCGCCAGTGGCCATGTCCACCCCGCAGGTCGCGGTGGCCGGAATCCTCGAGCCCGCCTACAGCGTCGCCGGAGACAGCTTCGACTACGCCCTCAACGACGACATCCTGCACGTGGCCACGATCGACGCGATGGGCCACGGTCTGGACGCCGCCACCATGGCAACCGTCGCTATCGGCGCCTACCGGCACGCCCGACGCGCCGACGTCGGGCTGTCCGAGATCTACGCGTTCATGGACCGGGCCATCGCCGGGCAGTTCGGGCCCGAGCACTTCGTCACCGCGCAGATGATGCGCCTGAACGTCGCAACCGGCCACCTGCAACGGGTCAACGCGGGCCACCCCGCGCCGCTGCTGATCCGCAACCACCAGGTCGTCCGGCAACTGGAGAGTGCGACCACCCTGCCGGTCGGCTTCGGCGGCGACGAGCCCCAGCTCAGCGAGCAGACGCTCCAGGTCGGCGACCGGGTGCTGTGCTTCACCGACGGCCTGATCGAGGAGCACGAAGCCGGCGGGAAGCAGTTCGGCGTGGAACAACTCATCGCCTGGGTCAACCGCATCGAGCACGCCGAGAAGGGAGTGCGGGCGGTGGTGCGCTCCCTCTCCCACGCCCTGATGGAGGAACGGGGCGGGATCACCAGCGACGACGCGACCCTCTTCCTGATCGAGTGGCGCGGGGGCGCCGCCGACCACCTTGCCACCCTGGAATGAGCCGATACCGCCCGACTGGTGGTGCGGCCGTTGGCGGTGAGATCTGGCATGTCACGCGAGAAAACCGCGAGGGATCTATCGTCAAGGTATGAGCGTGTTCATCAAGCTGGTGGAGAACCGGCCCCCCAAGGAATACGCGGAGCTGGCGGCTGCAGATATCTCCTACGACGACATCACCGAAGGTGAGTCGCCCGCCACGTACGAGTACGACCTGCTTCCGAGCGGCGCATTGCGGATCCTCAGGGTGACCAAAGGCGAAGCCGCTGTCGTCGAATCGATCTACGCTCCCGGACTCTGGTTCCGTGTCCAGGGGCAGTGGCGCGGCAGTGCGGAATAGCAAGCACTCTGCCGGCGGCCGGGCGCTGCCGGCTGCTGAGCCTGGTCGTCGGTGCCTGAGGTCCGAGCAGAATGTGCTCATGCTTCGCGTCAGCCTACGGAATCACGTCGGAAATTATCTGCAGGTGTACCATGGATTGTGGGTTGCGCACTCTCACGTGTTGCGCCTGAAAGGACGGCCCCGGCGGTTTCACCGGGGCCGTTTCGAGGATCACGCTGAGCGTGCCGGCGCGGTCACACGGGCGCCATGGCCGCCCTCGGAGTCCCAGACCGCTTCTCGGGCCTGGTCGGCTTCTGTCACCATCTGTTGGGATTCGGCCCTCTCCAGCAGATCACTCGCTGTGTGGCTGCGCAGCGGACCGGTGGCCGCGGTCATCAGCCAGGCGGCGATGGCCGGATCCGTCTGCGGCGGAATCACCAGCAGGTCCCAGCGGCCGACGGTGCAGGAGAGCAGCAACAGCTTGTGGGGGTCTTGTTCGGCCCTGAACCAGCCGACGCTCACCACGTGCCCGTCAACGGGCACCTTCCGTGGGATGACCGGCCATAGGGTCGGGTTCACCGTGACATGGGTGATGCGCCCCCACAGGGGATCCAGCACCGCTGTCAACGCAGGAAGTTCCGCCGCCAGATCGCGGGAGTCACGGGAACGGGGCCACCACGCACCGTCCAGAAGAGCACCAGGGGTGTCCGTTGAGGCGAGCGCGAGACGCAGCGGCAGCAAAAAGGTCCGCTCCTCGACCGGCGACGTATACAGCATGGCAGCGGTCATGACGCGGACCCGTCCCCGGGCCGGTGTACACCGGCCCGGTATGGTGAATCACCGAGAACGACAGGAGCTTAGAAACTCCTATGCGAAATGCCCTCGGTAATTTCAGGCTACTCCCGGATACAGCCCGCCGGGCGGTTTCAGGGTGACGGATATCAGGGCGTTTTGACGGGTCTTCGAACTTGAGCGGTGCACTCGGCCGGCGGTGCCGGCCTGTCGTCACGATGGTGACGGTCGTGGTGGTTGTCGGCATCCGAATGCAGAGCGCCCATGGTCATACCTGATCATTTCTGTTCTCGACGCAGAACGATCACGCAGGAGCCACGGGCCTGGTCAACGATACGACGTTGCTGCTCGACCGCGACGGGGTGTCCGTCGCACGTGTCGAGCGGCCCGAGGGCGGCGGACGCCGGGTCCATCGGTCACGGCGGACGAGTCGGCGCGGGCTTGTCCGGCCTGCGGGGCATTCGCCTCCCGGGTGAGGGGCTCGGCGGTGCCCCGGCCCCGCGATCTTCCCTACGGGGACAGCGGCCTGGGGTTCTTGTGGCACAAGCGCCGCTGGTTCTGCCGGGAGCCGCGGTGTCCCCGGCGGTCGTTCACCGGGCAGATCGCCCAGATACCGGCCGGCGCGTACGTGATGCATCTCCAGCGCACGACCATGATCAATCCCGGCGCTGCTTCCTGTACCCCACCTACGCACACCCGGAGCCGGCGGGGGGAGAGCGTCGGGCGGGCTCGGCGGGAGCGAATCACCTGAGCGCGGGCCCCCGCCCCGCCACCGGTTGCGCGGAGTACAGTTGTAGTCACCAGGACGTTTCACCGTTGGCAGCCGAGCCGGCGTCGCCCTAGACCAATCCGGTTCCGTCGAGAACCGAGACGGGCGGCACGCCATGGTGCCGAACCACAGCACTGCATTCGCATGGGGGCGCTCCCCCACCCTCTTCCCGCGGCCGACGGCGCCCGCGGCAGTCCGGCTGACCCTGGAGCCCACGCTGGCCCGCGCGGGGATGTTCGACGGCGCGTGGTGGCCGCATTCCCGCGATGTCCGCGCCGAGCTGCCCGGCCTCATCACCGCACTGAGCGCGCACCTCGGCGCGATCCTGCGCGTCGGGCTGGACCAGGACGCCTGGGACGACATCCCACGCAGCCTCACGATCGGCGGCCGCGTCGTTCACATCGGCTGGTTCACCGCCAGCGATGACACGATGAGCGTGACCCGCGGGCTTGACGACCACTTCATGCTTCTCGTGGTTCCGCCGTGGGCCACCGCGCCGGCCGCGGCGGCGGCCATGGCGATGGCCGCGCGGACCGGCAACCGCATGCCGGCTGCGACGATCCTCGCCGCTACCGGCACCACCCCCGAAATCCCCGGCGCGGTGCCCCTGCCGGCGGTCGACGCGGAGGGCCAGCGGATCCAGGCGGCCGAGGGCGGCGCCGCAGGCCCCGTTTAGCCCGCACCGGTCAGCCCGTCGGTGCGGAGCACCGCCGAGTTCGCCCCACCCCGCCCGGCCTCGGATGGCCAGTCGCCCGTCATCTGCACGACCCGGCTGACTTCACCGAGAGGGACCTTCATCCCCTCCACTCCACAGCCCGTGAAGCTCTTGGCAGGTGCACGATGGATCTCGCCGAACGGATGCCAGTAGTGATCGCCGTGTGGCCGCCACCCTGGCCACCCCCCTGGCCGCCACCTGTGCCGTCACCTTTGCCTCAGCCACCGCCGTGGCCGCAACCGCTACCGCGGGGGGAGAGATGGGCGAGGTTGCCTCTCTGACACCAGCCACCAGGGAACCCACGCGTAGTTGATGGCAGCGTACGGCGCCAGCGGTGCGTAGTTCTGTCACAGGGCAGCGTTGGAGGCATAGCGGTGCAGCGGAGCAAGGGGGCTGCCGCACATCCGGCATTCGCGCGTCGAGCCATCACCGCCACAGCCAGAAATCACCCGATCGAGGTGGCTCTCAATCTCATTGCCGATCACGGACCTGCGTCGTGCCCATCCCCACCACGGATGGGGCAACGTGGCTCTCGACCTCAGTGCCGGAGTGGCTCCCATTCATCCTGCCGAAAACACTCCAGGACAACCTGCTACCCCTCGGCGCTGCAGAAAGTGCCGGGCTGTAGACGGCAGCGTCGCATCTGCCCGCTGGTGGCGACCCCGCACGCCGATATGGCGGCTCGGCCACGAGCCCGTTCTGAGCGCGGAACCCGACCCCGAGGTATGGAAGTATCGCGGTCTGCGTGCAGGTTCACGGGCCAGGGCGTCCAGGATTCCCGGAACTCGCGCGCTTCGCCGAGCAGCGGAACGAAGTAGCCCAGTACGGCGATCACCGCCAGCAGCGGGACGAGGATGTACGGCGGCACCTGCTGCCAGGCACCGCGCGGGATCGGCCGGCCGAAGGCCGAGCCCCGGCCCCGCTGCCACCACATGCGGTAACCCCACAGGATCAGCAGGATCAGCGCGGCCGCGAGCAGCATCAGCGCGATCTGGTTGGGCAGGCCGAAGAGGCTTCCGGTGTGCAGGTCGATGCCCCAGCGGCTGAGCTTGGCGAGCACCGGGTAGTCGGCCCAGCGCACGACGTCGGTGACCGCGCCGGTCGCCGGGTCGACGGCGACCGCGTCCTGCTTCTCGGGCCAGCTGCGCTGCACCTGCTTCACCACGTACGCGGAGGCCGCGTCGGCGGGCGGGACGATCTCCACCGGGTCGCCGAGGCGCTCGGCCCGTGCCGCCGCGAGAACCTTGTCGAGGCCGGCCCCGTGCTCGGCGTCGCCCCCGGGTCCGCCCGCCGCCCCGTGCTCGGCGTGTTCGCCGCCCGCGGCAGCCGACACCGTGGGCGTTTCCTGGCCGAGCGAGGCGCGCAGGTCGGCGATGGTGGCACCGGTGTAGGTGGACCAGGTCAGTCCGGTCGCGGAGAGGAAGACGAAGCCGGCCGCGGCCCAGGCTCCGACGCCGCCGTGCAGGCCCAGAGTGCGCCGCCGGCCGCTGGTGCCGCGGACCTTGCGCAGCGCCCGGCGGCGGGAGAACCACAGCACCAGGCCGCCCGCGGCGATCACCCACAGCCAGCTGGCCGCGAACTCGCTGTAGAGGCGGCCCGTCTCACCGAGGTGCAGATCGCGGTGGAACTCGTCGATCCAGGTGCGCAGGGGCAGCGCGCCGGTGGAACCGTACTGCTCCAGCGCGCCGCGCACCTCCCCGGTGTACGGGTCGACGAACACGGCGAGGGTGTGGTCCGGGTCCACTCCCGGCACGCCGGACAGCATCACCCTGGTGGTCGCGTCCGCCTCGGGTGCGGGCCGTATCGCGGAGACCGCGCCCTCGGGGTGCGCCTCGCGGGCGGCGGCCACCTGCTCGGAGATCGGCAGTGCGCGGTCGCCGACGGGGACGGTCAGCTCGTGGTCGTAGACGATCTTCTCGACCTGGAAGGACGCGGCGTACAGCAGGCCGGTGAAGGCGGCGACGAGCAGGAACGGCGCCACCACCACGCCCGCGTAGAAGTGCAGGCGTAGGATCAGGGGGCGCAGGGTGGCCCAGCCGGATCCGGACCGTGCGGGGGCGGGGGGTCGGGGAGCCTCGTCCGTGGTGGTCGAGGGAGTGGTGGTCATCGGTGGGCTTCTCCCGGGGCGTCTTGGCGGCCGTGATGCTGCTCCAGTGGTCGGGGCGGCGGGGCCGTGAGTTCCCGGGTCGCGGATGTGACCTGCGCCACTCGCCGGAACGGGGGGTGTCATGGGCACGTGCCATCCTGGCCCGATGGGAACTCCGAACGATCGTGCGCCCCTCGCTGAGCGCATCGAGCAACTCCTCGCCGGTGAAGGGCCGTTGCCCATCGTCGCGGCCGGTGATCCGGTTCTGCGGCAGGCGTCCGAGCCCTTCGACGGCCAGTTGGACCCCACGCTGCTGGCCCGGTTCGTCGAGGCGCTGCGGATCACCATGCACGCCGCACCGGGGGTCGGCCTGGCCGCGCCGCAGGTGGGGGTGGGGCTGCGGATCGCGGTGATCGAGGATCCGGCGCCCGTCCCGGACGAGGTGCGGCTGGCGCGCGGCCGGGTGCGGCAGCCCTTCCGGGTGCTGGTCAACCCGGTCTACGCGCCGGTCGGCGGCGAGCGGGCGGCGTTCTTCGAGGGCTGCTTGAGCGTGCCCGGTTACCAGGCGGTGGTGGCGCGGCACGCCGAGGTGCGGCTGACCGGGCAGGACGAGCACGGGCGGACGGTGGACGAGGTGTTCGGCGGCTGGCCCGCGCGGATCGTGCAGCACGAGACGGACCACCTCGACGGCATGCTCTATCTCGACCGGGCCGAGCCCCGCTCGCTCTCGTCCCACCAGGTGGTGGCGGAGCGCTGGTCGCATCCCACACCGGAGGCGGCCGCGCGGGCGCTGGGCTTCGAACTCCCGTAGGTCCCGGTCGCCCCGCCCGCGGTCCGCTCTCCCGTTGATTCAGGTGCTGTCCCGGTACGCCTCCAGCAGTCGGAGCCATGCCTCGCTGATCGTCGGGTACGACGGGACCGCGTGCCACAGGCGGGCGACCGGGACCTGGGCGGCGACCGCGACGGTCGCCGAGTGGATCAGTTCGCCCACCCCGGGGCCGACGAAGGTGACGCCGCGCAGGGTCTCGCTCTCGAGGTCGACGACCATGCGGGCGCGGCCCTTGTAGTTCTCCCCGTACAGACCGGCGCCGGCGACCGAGGACAGGTCGAGGTCGACGGCGCGGACGCGGTGCCCCGCCCGTTCCGCCTCGGCCAGGGAGAGGCCGACCGAGCCCGCCTCCGGGTCGGTGAACACCACTTGGGGTACGGCGTCGTGGTCGGCGGTGGCGGCGTGCGCGCCCCATGCCTCCGTGGCGACGGGCTCCCCGGCGGCGCGCGCGGCGATGGCGGCGCCCGCGATACGGGCCTGGTACTTGCCCTGATGGGTGAGCAGGGCACGCCGGTTGACGTCGCCGACCGCGTAGAGCCAGTCCTGGCCGGCCACCCGGAGGCTGTCGTCCACGGTGAGCCAGGATCCGGGTTCCAGGCCGACGGTCTCCAGGCCGATGTCGTCGGTGCGCGGGGCGCGGCCGGTGGCGAAGAGGATCTCGTCGGCCTCGATCCGCTCCCCCGCGTCGGTGACGACCACGACGGCACCGTTCTCCCTGGTCACCGAGGTGGCGGAGGTACCGGTACGGAGATCCGCGCCGGCCTCGGTGAGCGCCTCGGCGACCAGCTCTCCGGCGAAGGGCTCCATCCGGGACAGCAGGCCCTTGCCGCGTACCAGGAGCGTGACCCGGGAGCCGAGCGCCTGCCAGGCCGTGGCCATCTCGGTGGCGACGACACCGCCGCCGACCACGACCAGTCTGCCGGGCACGGCCTTGGCGCTGGTGGCCTCCCTGCTCGTCCACGGCGCGACGTCGGCGAGTCCGGTCAGCGGGGGCAGCAGCGCGCGGCTGCCCGTGCAGACGGCGACGGCGTGCCGGGCGGTGAGGACGCGCCGCGTTCCGTCGCCGGCGGTGACGGTCACCGTGCGCGGGCCGGTGATCCGCCCGACGCCGCGGTGGAGTTCGACGCCGACGCTCTCCAGCCACTGGACCTGGCCGTCGTCCTTCCAGTGCGAGGTGTACTCGTCCCGGTGGGCGAGGACCGCGCTCGCGTCGAGCGGCCCCTGCGCCGACCGGCTCAGGCCGGGGGTGCGGCGGGCGTCGGCCCGCGCGAGAACGGGACGCAGCAGGGCCTTGCTGGGCATGCACGCCCAGTAGGAGCACTCGCCGCCGACCAGTTCGCTCTCGACGATCGCGGTGGTCAGCCCTGCCGCGCGGGTGCGGTCGGCGACGTTCTCCCCCACGGGCCCGGCGCCGAGCACGACGACGTCGTAGTCCGTGGACTCCGGTTGCGCCGATCCTGTCGGTCCCGTCGACCCCGTCGGCCCTGTCGGTCCTGTCGGTTCCGTTTGCCTCATGGGGTCAGTCTGGTGGGTGGTGTGCACGGTGGCCACATGGGTAGGGGCGCGGAATACGTGACCCGGCCGGCCGTGTTGTGCGGATGGCTCGACCCGACACCAGGAAGAGGAAACACGCCATGAGCAGCACCGTGGAGCTCACCAAGGAGAACTTCGACCAGCTGGTCACGGAGAACGAGTTCGTTCTCATCGACTTCTGGGCGTCCTGGTGCGGGCCGTGCCGTCAGTTCGCGCCCGTGTACGAGAAGGCCGCGGAGGACAACCCGGACCTGGTGTTCGGCAAGGTGGACACGGAGGCGCAGCCGGAGCTGGCCGCGGCCTTCGACATCCGGTCGATCCCGACGCTGATGATCGTCCGTGATCAGGTGGCCGTGTTCGCCCAGCCGGGTGCCCTGCCCGAAGCCGCGCTGAAGGACGTCATCGGGCAGGCCCGGAGGCTGGACATGGACGAGGTCCGCAAGTCGATCGCCGAGCAGCAGGCGAAGGCCGGCGGCGAGGCGGGGAGCCGGGGCCGGTGACCGACCGGCCCCGGCTCGGGTCCTTCGGGGACAGGACCCTCTAGAACGGGTACCGCGCGACGTCCCCGCGCACGGTGGTCCAGCGCACCTCGGTGAACGCGTCCAGGTTGGCGTCGCCGCCGAAGCGGGACCCGGTGCCGGAGGCGGCGACGCCACCGAAGGGGGCCACGGCCTCGTCGTTCACGGTCTGGTCGTTGATGTGCACGATCCCCGTCGGGATCCGCTCCGCCAGGTCCAGGCCGCGTGCCGTGTCGGCGGTGACGATGCCCAGCGAGAGGCCGTAGGGGCTCGCGGCGGCCAGGGCGGCGGCCTCGTCGGCGTCGCTGAAGGACCGTACGGGTGCGACGGGGCCGAAGACCTCCTCTGTGTACGCGGGGGTGTCGTCGCCGGTGTCCGCGAGGACGGTGGGCCGGTAGAACAGCCGGTCGTGGGTGCCGCCCGCGGCGAGTTTCGCGCCGCCGGCGGTGCTGGACTCGACCAGGGCGTGGACCTTGTCGAGTTGCCCGCGGTCGATGAGCGGGCCGAGGTGGACCTGATCGCGGTGCGGGTCGCCGACGGCGAGCGAGTCCGCCTTGGCGGCCAGCCGTTCGACGTACTCGTCGTAGAGCGAGGCGTGCACCAGGTGGCGTCCGGTCGTCATGCAGATCTGGCCCTGGTGGAAGAACGATCCCCAGGCGGCCGTGGAGATCACCGCGTCGAGGTCGGCGTCCTCCAGCACGATCAGCGCGGAGTTGCCGCCGAGTTCCAGGTGGGCCCGCTTGAGGTGTCGGCCCGCGGCCTCCCCGACGTGCCGGCCGGCGCCGGTGGAGCCGGTGAAGGAGATGACGGGGATGCGTGGGTCGGCGACGAGTGCCTGGCCGGTCTCCGCGCCGCCCGGCAGGATGTGCAGCAGCCCCTCGGGCAGTCCCGCCTCGGCGAACACCGCGGCGAGCGCCAGTCCGCCGCAGACCGCGGTGCGCGGGTCCGGTTTCAGGACGACCGCGTTGCCGAGCGCGAGGGCCGGGGCGACGGAGCGGATGGACAGGATCAGCGGCGCGTTGAACGGCGCGATGACGCCCACCACACCCACCGGCACCCGCCGGGTGTACGACAGCCGGGGCCCTTCGGTGGGCAGCACCTGACCGGGCGGGCGGGAGGCCAGGGCTGCGGCCTCGTAGCACTCCTGGGCGGCGACGTGCAGTTCGAAGTCGGCCTTGCCGGGGATGTTGCCGGCTTCCCGGACCAGCCATTCCCGCAGTTCGTCGGCGTGCGCGGCGAACAGGTCGCCGGCCTTGCGGAGCACCGCGGCACGGACGAAGTGCGGGGCCTTCGCCCACTCGGTCTGGGCGGCACGGCCCGCTTCGGCAGCGGCCCCGACGTCCTCCCCGGTGGCGAGGGTGACGGTGGCCAGCTGTTCGCCGGTGGCGGGCTCCGTGACGGTGTGGTCGGGTCCCGCAAGACGGTGGGGCTGCCAGGTCGTGGGGTCGAGCAACGGCATGTGTGGGCTCTCCGATCGGTCGCCGGCGCACCGCGCGAGCGCGAGCCCGGCTGTCCTTCCGCATACCATTTGGTTGAGCAGGCAACATCTTAGTCACCATCCGGACGGTTCGACTTCCCCAATCGTCCGACGATATGACCGGACATCACGTGCGGCGCGGGCGGGCGCCCGGCACGCGAACGGGCCTCAGCCGGACTCGCGCTGGACCACCGACGCCCCCAGCACCTTGTGGGCCTCGGGTGCGGCGGCGGGATCGCGCACCGCGCGGTCGACGAGTTCGGCGAGTTCCCGGCCGGACGGCAGGTCGAGGTGGACGGTGGTCAGCCGGGGCCGCAGCAGCCGGCCCAGCATGAGGTTGTCGGCGCCGACCACGGCCGTCTCCTCCGGGATGCGGACGCCGACGTCGTCCAGGGCCCGCATCAGCAGCATCGCGTACTCGTCGTTGTAGGTGAACACGGCGTCGAGGCCGAGGTCGCGCCAGCCGGCGGCGAGCCGCGCGGCGGCGCCCTCGTCGTGGGCGAGGGGCAGTTCGGTGACCGTCGCGTCGGTGCCGCGCAGCGCCGCACGCACGCCGGCCAGGCGGGGCGCGGAGAACGCCCCCAGACCGGGCTCGCGCGGGACGACGACGCCGATGCGGCGCCGACCGCGGTCGAACAGGTGGGCGCCCGCGCTGTGGCCGACGACGTCGTGGTCCATGAGCAGGGCGTGTGCGCCCTCGACGGACTCAGGGCCGAGGGTGATCACGGCACGCGCTCCGGAGCGTTTGAGCACGGCGACGCCCCGCGGGCCGAGCCCGGAGCCGGGAACCAGCACGGCCACGGGACGCAGTTCGGCCCAGGCACGGGCGGCCTCGTCGTCGTGCACGCCGACGGTGCCGTACTGCACGACCGTGTAGTCGAGGCGGCCGAGCGCCACCTGGAGGTCGTTGACGAACTGGCTGTAGACCGGGCCGACCGGGAAGGCCGGGGCCGGCATCAGCACCATACGGCTGTGGCCGGCCCGTAAGCTGCGGGCCGCCGCGTGCGGCACGTACCCGAGTTCCCTGGCGGCGTCGCGGACGCGGCGGCGGGTCGGCTCGCTGATCCGGACGGCTTCGGCGTTGTTCAGGACGTAGGAGACGGTCGCGCGCGAGACGCCGGCCAGTCGGGCCACGTCGGCGCTCGTGGGCACGGCGCGCGGCAGTGCGGCGGATGCGGGCGCGGGTGGGTTCGGTATCTGCACCATGACGCAAGGCATCTTTGCAGAAGCCCCAACAGGCCCTTCGGCCGGGGGAGTTGAGAGCGCCGCAGCACGATTCCGTCCCAGTTCAGGGCGTCCCGGCCGTGCGGTCGGAACGGTGCGCTCCGGACTGTGCGGTCGTGGCGAGCCGGCCCGGTCAGCCGGGGGAGGCCGCGGAACCCGTCACGCGGTCGACGAGGTCCACCCAAGCGGCTTCCAGCCGCTCCATCGGCATCCCGCGCTGCTGGGTCAGATGGTGGACCAGGGCGGGGTCGAGCGGCGCCATCAGGGTGTGGGCGAGGAGCTCGCAGTCCGCGTCGGGGACGGCCTCGCGCAGCAGCAGCGACACATGGTGGATCAGCACACGGCGGGGCGGGTTGGTGAAGCGTCGGTCGGCACACGGTTCGGCGGCGAGCTGCAGTTCCAGTTCGTCGGCCGTGCGGCGCAGCAGGGCGAGGCCGAACGCCCGCAGGCGCTCCGCGGGCGGCGCTCCCGGCCCCAGCGGCGGGGGCCCGGCGAGGAAGGCGGCCTGGAACTTCCTCTCGGAGTGGTCGAGCAGCGCCGACAGCAGCCCGGTGCGGTCACCGAAGCGCCGGAAGACCGTTCCCTTGCCCACCCGGGCCGCCGCGGCCACCGCCTCCATGGTGAGGCCGTCCGCGCCGCGCTCGGCGACGAGGAGAGCGGCGGCCTCCAGCAGTCGGGCGCGGTTGCGCGCCGCGTCGGCCCGCAGGCAGGGCTCGTCGATCTCGCCGCCGAGCTGCGGCAACTCCTGCGGCTCGACGGGCTCCTGAGGTATCGGGGCGGGCGGCGGCACGGCGGACATGAAGCCAGAGTAAAGCATCGGGAAGAAACTGGACCAGGGTCCGGTTAGGGTGCTAGAAAAGCAAACGGACCTCGGTCCGGATTGTTGCCGCGATGTTTCGTCACGCTGTCGCGTCCGGCCGTCGCACCACGTGTCCCACCCCATGTTCCACCCGGTGTTTCACCCCCCAGGAGTTCACATGTCCGTCCGCATCCTCGCTCTCGTCGGCAGCCTTCGCGCCGGTTCGCACAACCGTCAGCTCGCCGAGACCGCGGTGAAGCTCGCGCCCGAGGGCTCCGACGTGGTGCTCTACGAGGGTCTCGCGGAGATCCCCTTCTACAACGAGGACATCGACGTCGAGGGCAGCGTCCCCGCCGCCGCCGCGCAGCTGCGCGAGGCCGTGGGCAGCGCCGACGCCCTGCTGCTCTTCACGCCCGAGTACAACGGCACGATGCCGGCCGTCCTGAAGAACGCCATCGACTGGCTGTCCCGCCCGTACGGCGCCGCCACCCTCGGTGACAAGCCCGTCGCCGTGATCGGTACCGCCTTCGGCCAGTACGGCGGCGTCTGGGCGCAGGACGAGGCCCGCAAGGCCCTGGGGATCGCGGGCGGCAAGGTGCTCGAGGACATCAAGCTCTCGATCCCGGGCTCCGTGACCCGTTTCGCCGAGGCCCACCCCGCCGACGACGCCGAGGTCGTCGGGCAGCTGACCGAGGTCATCGTCGCCCTCAACGGCCACGCCACCGCGCCGGCCGCCGCCTGACCCACCCCGCACGACCGCGCTCCGAAGGGGCCGAAGCCGTCTCGACGACGGCTTCGGCCCCTTCGGCCGTGGCGCGTCCGTTCCGGGGCGCCCTCCCATGGCCCCTCTCACGTTGCGCGCTTCGGCCCGCGGCGGAGACTGGTGACGGACGATGTCACGGCGGGGTACCACCTGTTCCTTCCCCGGGCGGCGCGGACCGTGGCCGAAGGCCCGATCACCTGGGACACCGCCGGGCCGGATCGGTGTGGCCACTCCGGGGCACGCGACCTACTGGGACCGAGCAGTCCGGGGCTCAGGAGCAGCCCCGGGGCCGACGTGTCACGGCTTGCGGACAGGGCCGAAGAGCCCTTGGTCGTCCCGCGTCCCTGTCGCGCGGGACCCGGCACGCCGCCACCGAACGACGAAAGGCAGACCCCATGACAGCCACCCCGCCTGCCACCACGACGGACTCCGGCGCCCCGGCGGAGAGCGACGAGCACTCGCTCACCGTGGGCCCCGGGGGGCCGATCCTGCTGCACGACGCCTACCTCATCGAGCAGATGGCGCAGTTCAACCGGGAGCGGATCCCCGAACGCCAGCCGCACGCCAAGGGAAGCGGCGCCTTCGGCCACTTCGAGGTGACTCACGACGTGAGCGCCTACACCAAGGCGGCCGTCTTCCAGCCGGGCACCCGCACCGACCTGCTCGTCCGCTTCTCGACCGTCGCGGGCGAGCGCGGCAGCCCGGACACCTGGCGCGACCCGCGCGGCTTCGCGGTGAAGTTCTACACCAGCGAGGGCAACTACGACATGGTCGGCAACGACACGCCGGTGTTCTTCGTCAAGGACCCGATGAAGTTCCAGCACTTCATCCGGTCGCAGAAGCGCCGGGCGGACAACAACCTGCGCGACCACGACATGCAGTGGGACTTCTGGACCCTCTCGCCGGAATCCGCTCACCAGGTCGCCTGGCTCATGGGAGACCGCGGTATCCCGCGGACGTGGCGTCACATGAACGGCTACTCGTCCCACACGTACATGTGGATCAACGCCGAGGGTCAGAAGTTCTGGGTGAAGTACCACTTCAAGACGGACCAGGGCATCGAGTGCTTCACCCAGCACGAGGCCGACCAGATGGCGGCCGCCGACACCGACTACCACATGCGGGACCTCTTCGAGCACATCCGCGACGGCGAGTACCCGAGCTGGACCCTGTACATGCAGATCATGCCGTACGAGGAAGCCGCGGACTACCGGTTCAACCCGTTCGACCTGACCAAGGTGTGGCCGCACGGCGACCACCCCCTCATCCCGGTCGGCCGCATGACACTCGACCGCAACCCGACCGACAACCACGCCGAGATCGAGCAGGCGGCCTTCCAGCCCAACAACCTGGTCCCCGGCATCGGCCCGAGCCCGGACCGCATGCTGCTGGCCCGGCTCTTCTCCTACGCCGACGCCCACCGCCACCGGATCGGCGCCAACTACCAGCAGCTTCCTACGAACGCCCCGGTCGTCGACGTCCACAGCTACTCCAAGGACGGCGCGATGGCCTACCGGAAGACGACCGATCCGGTGTATGCGCCGAACTCCAAGGGCGGTCCCGCGGCCGACACCGAGCACCACGGCACTCCGCCCAGCTGGGAGGCCGACGGAGCCCTCATGCGCACCGCCTACGTCTCCCACCCCGAGGACGACGACTGGAGCCAGCCCGGCACCCTGGTGCGCGAGGTCATGGACGACGCCGCGCGCGACCGGCTGGTCGACAACGTCGTCGGACACCTCCTCAACGGCGTGACCGAACCCGTCCTCGAGCGAGCCTTCGAGTACTGGACGAACATCGACGAGAAGATCGGTGCCCGCATCGCCCAGGGCGTGCGGGCGAAGGCGGACGAGAAGGACCCCAAGGCAGCCGAACAGGGCAGTCCGGCCCGGCGCACCATGCAGGAAAAGGCCTGACGCCTTCGGCGAAGGACGAGTGGGCGGCTTCGGGTTCCCGTCCGTGCGGGGCGTGCGTCACACGGCGCGCGCCCCGCGCCTGTTTCCGCGCCGCCGGGGCCTGTCCGGCTGTTCGAACGGCCTTCAGGCGACGGCCGTCGGCGCCAGTTCCCGTAGTTCGCGCAGGGCGGCCTCGACCGCCGGGCGGGCGTGGCCGCCTCCTCGCGTGCAGGTCAGCAGTTTGCGGTGCGGGTTGCCCGTGCAGCGCACCCGGGTGATCGGCAGATGCGGGGTCAGCTGGGCCAGCCGCGGGATCAGGGCGACGCCCAGCCCGTGCGCGACGAGGTGGGCGGTGACGTTCCAGTCGCGGGCGTGGTGGACGACGTCCGGGGTGAACCCGGCGGCGCCGCACGCCGACATCACATGCGTCCGGCAGGGACTCTCCGGCATCGGCGCGATCCACGGCTCACGCGCCGCCTCCTCGAGGCCGGCCCGCTCCCGCCCGGCCAGCGGATGCCCCTCGGGGACCACCAGGTCGAACGGGTCGTCCAGCAGCGGCCGCTGGTCGAAGCGCACGTCGCTGAGCGGCGGGTTCCGCGGGGTGGCCTCCACGATCGCCAGATCGGTGGCCCCCTCGAAGAGCAGGTCGAAGCTCTTCGGCACCTCCGCCTCCAGGATCCGCACCGCCAGCCGCGGATGACGCGCGCCCAGCCGGGCCGCCATGGGCGCCAGCAGCACCGAGATCGCCACCGGGAATCCGGTCACCCGCAGCAGCCCGGTGGGGGCGCCGCGGTCGGCCCGCAGGTCCAGTTCGGCCTGCTCCCAGCGGGCCTGGATGGCATCGGCGTGCGCGAGCAGGCTCTCGGCCGCCGGGGAGAGCCGTACGCCGCGCCCCTGCGGTTCCAGCAGGTCGACGCCCAGGTCGCGGGCGAGTTGGCGGATCTGCTGGGAGGCGGCGGACGGGGTGAAGTGCAGGGCCCGGGCAGCCGCCGTGACCGTGCCGTAGTGGGCGACCGCCCTCAGGACGTGCAGCCGGCGCAGGTCAATCATGTAGCCCACGCTTCACGGTCAAGTCCACAAAGTCAACCTGGACGTGTACGGATGTTCCGGCGCACCCTGGGCTGTGTCACGACGGCCGGCCGGGCCATGTCGTCATGAGAGCCGCGGGTTTGAGGATGCGCGGACTCGAGGACGCGCGGGCCCGGAGATGTGAGGAGCTGAGGAGTCATCATGACCAGCACGCCCGGAACCACTGGCGCGACCGGCTCGACCGGCGTCGTCTGCCCGTACTGCGGATGGCCGGACGACGGCGAGCCGTTCCGGCTGGTGTCGCGGCACACCACCGCGGCGGGCAGCACCGTGTGGACCCGCTGCGGCTGCGGCTCGCTCCAGGTCCGCGTCGTCGGCGACCGCGGCAGCCGCGTCGTCACCCGCAGCAGGCCGCCCGCCGACGTTCCGCCGAGCCGGGCGGGCGGGGCGTGCGGTGTGGGCGGGACGGGTCACTGAACGGGGCACCGTTGACAGGCCGCTCGCCCCGGCCTTACTAATCGGGGAGGTGAGCGGAAGGCGTGGACGTGCAGAGACATCCCCTGGCCGGGGTCACGGTGGTCAGTCTGGAGCAGGCCGTGGCCGCGCCGTACGCCACCCGCCAGCTCGCCGACCTCGGCGCCCGGGTGATCAAGGTGGAGCGGCCGGGCGGGGGAGACTTCGCCCGTCGCTACGACACCACCGTCCACGGTCACTCCAGCTACTTCGTGTGGCTCAACCGCTCCAAGGAGTCCCTCACGCTGAACCTGAAGGATCCGCGAGGCCTGGAGATCCTGCACCGACTCCTCGCCGGTGCCGACGTGTTCGTGCAGAACCTGGCACCGGGCGCGGCCGGCCGGCTCGGCCTGGGCACCGACGAACTCGCCCGGCGCCACCCCCGGCTGATCCCCTGCACCATCTCCGGCTACGGCACGACCGGCCCCTGGGCCGACCGCAAGGCGTACGACCTGCTGGTGCAGTGCCAGACGGGCCTGGTGTCGCTGACCGGAACACCGGACGGCACCGCCCGGACCGGCGTCTCGGTGGCCGACATCGCCGCCGGGATGTACGCGTACAGCGGTGTCCTCACCGCGCTGTACACCCGCGCGACCACCGGCACCGTCCACCCCGTGGAGGTGTCGCTGTTCGAGGCGCTCGCCGAGTGGATGGGCCAGCCCGCCTATTACACCCGCTACGGCGGCACCCAGCCCCCGCGGCTGGGCACCCAGCACGCCACGATCGCCCCGTACGGGACGTACCCGGCCGCCGACGGGCGCGAGGTGCTGTTCTCCATCCAGAACGAGCGCGAGTGGACGGCCCTGTGCACGGAGTTCCTGGGCCGCCCCGAACTGGCCGAGGATCCCCGCTTCGGCACCGGTTCCGCCCGGGTGGCGCACCGCGAGGAACTCAACGCGGTCATCGCCGAGCGCTGTGCCCGCTCCGACGCCGGGGAACTGCTGGAGGAACTGGAGGCCGCCGGCATCGCCTGCGCCGGGGTCAACGACGTCGCCGCCTTCCTCGACCATCCGGTCCTCGCCGCCCGCGACCGCTGGCGCGAGGTGGCCGTGCCCGGAGCGACCGTTCAGGCCCTGCTTCCGCCGGTCGACCTCGCGGGCCTGCCGCCCCGCATGGACCCGGTGCCGGCCGTCGGCGAACACACGGAGGCGATCCTCACCGAACTGGGCCACTCCCCCGCCGACATCGACACCCTCCGCTCGGACGACGTCGTCTGAACGGATGCCGGCGTCCGAGCGGGTGCGAGCGGGCGACGGCGTCCGACGCGCGCCTACGAACCGGGCGCCCCCTGGCGCCGGTGCAGCGCCGTCAGCACGTCCTCGTCCGTCAGCTGGTCGAAGTCCGCGTACCACTCGCCCACGGCCATGAAGCCGGCGGGCCGGTGCGGACAGACCACCTCGTCGGCCTCTGCGCGCATCCGTTCGACACTCTCCGGGGAGCCGACCGGGACGGCCAGCACGGCCCGGGCGGGTGCCTGACGCCGTACGAACCGGAGCGCGGCGCGGGCCGTGGAACCGGTCGCCAGACCGTCGTCGACGACGATCACGGTACGTCCCCGCAGCTCGGGGGCGGGTCGACCCTGGCGGTAGAGCTGTTCACGACGCCGCAGTTCGACGCGCTCCCGCTCGACCACGGAATCGAGATCGGCCTCGCTCAGGCCCAGCGCCCGCAGGGTCGACGGATCGAACAGGGGCACCTCGTCACCGGCCATCGCCCCGACGCCGACCTCCCGGTGGAAGGGGGCGCCGATCTTCCGGACGACGAGTACGTCGAGCGGCGCCTCGAGCACCTCGGCGACCTCCTGGGCCACGGGGACGCCACCGCGGGGCAGGGCGAGGACGACGGCCTCGGGCAGCGCGCCGTCGCCCCGCATCCCCCGCAGCCTCTCGGCGAGTTCCCGGCCGGCTTCCCGCCGATCACGGAACAGCATGACGGACGCCCCTCTCCGCACCGGTCTTCGCATTGGACACGGCTGCCCGGTGCGGCTCCCGCGTACCCTGCCGCGGACGGTCCGAAGCACGCTCCGCCCGACGAACCTCCCACGCCGGTACGGGGGGTCGCATGCCCGGGGGACGAGGGGGTACCCCGGAGCACATGACCGGTATCGACATCGGCAGTGACGCCTTCGACGACCACACGTTCATCGCGCGGCGGCACGCGTACGAGGCGGCGAACGTCTCGCCGCCGCTGGCCTGGAGCGGCGTGCCGGACGACGCGGCGGAGCTGGTCCTGCTGTGCGAGGACCCCGACGCGCCGTCGGGAACGTTCGTGCACTGGATCGTCGTGGGCATCGATCCGCACAGCGGCGGCGTCGGCGCGGGGCAGAGTCCCCCTCAGGGCACCGCGCTGGTCAACGGCTACGGGCAGCGCGGCTGGGGCGGGCCGCATCCGCCGCCCGGGGACGACGCGCACCACTACGTCTTCCGGCTCTACGCCCTCGCCGAGCCGTGTGTGCTGCCCGACGCGCCCCGCGCGGAGCAGGTGCACGAGGCGGTGGACAGGGCTCGGATCGCCGACGGCACCCTGGTGGGGTTGTACCGGCGCTGAGCCCTCCGCCGGGTCTCACCGGCGGGGACGGCGGCCGGGGCGGATGAGACGGCTCACGGCCCGCCCGCCCCGGCCGGTCCGGTGCTCAGAGCGCTCCGGGGACTTCCTCCGTGACGCCGTTCAGCGGTGACGCCGGGTCGCTGCCGTAGGGACGGGTGATCACTTCCAGGCCGTGTCCGGCCGGGTCGGGGAAGTACACCCCGCGTCCGCCGTCATTGCGGTTGATCCGGCGCGGGTGCCGACCGTGCGGATCGGCCTGGATGGGGACTCCGGCGTCCACGAGTCGGCCGAGGATCGGGCCGAACTCGTCCTCGGAGACGAGGAAGGCGTAGTGCTGTACGGGGATGTCGGCGTCGATGGTCGCGAAGTCCAGCGTGACGCCGTTGGCCGTCGTCACCGGCAGGAACATTCCGGCCGGTTCGCCGACCTCCAGCCCCAGGGTCCGGGCGAGGAAACGGGCGGACTTCTCCCGGTCGCGGGTCAGGACGATGGTGTGGTTGAACTCGACTGACACGGTTCTCATGCCTCCACGGGCATCCGCGGCGCCTCCATGCCTCACCCTGCCGGTGACCGGCACGCGATGCCGCGCGGGGATCATAGGCAGCCCCGTGGGCCGTCGTCGAGGTGCTCTCGACGGCCCGTCCGCCTACGGGGCCTCCGCAGCCTCGTCGACGCGGGCGGCCACGTGGTCCAGGAAGCGGCGCACGTCGGCGGCGGGCAGCGGGAGCGCGGCCCCGCGGGGACGTTCGAAGCTGCGCAGCGCGGCTTCGACGAGGGGCCGGAAAACGGTCTCGGAGCCGGCGACCGCCCCCGCCGCCCTGCGCTTGGGAAGCCACTGGCCGGTGCGGCAGAACACCAGGGAGCGGCAGCCGTTGAGCACCCTGTTGTCCGCCAGGTGGCCCTCGCCGTCGGCGTGTTCGCGGACGGAGGCCCGCAGCGCGGTGAGCAGTGCGGCGCGGGGCGGCTCGGCGATCACTTCCCTGGCCGGCCTGCCGAACAGCGTGCGTCCGGTCCGGGAGGCGATGGAGCGGTCGATGACGTACCAGAAGTCCGCGGACTCCCCCGGGTCGAAACTCACCTTCTCCGGCAGCTCCGCGCCGGTGTTGAGGTCCAGCAGGTAGCCGGCCCCGCCCTCCCCCGTTCCGGCGGCGGTGTCGGAGGCGTGGACGACCAGTTCCAGCCCGGCCGCGGGGCACGGCAGCGCGGAGTGGCTGAGTGTCCCGGCCAGTTCGTGCAGTGCCCGGCCGGGCAGGGACGGATCCACCACGACCATGATGTCGACGTCGCTGCGCCCGTGCAGGTAGTCGCCGAGGGCGACCGAACCGATCGCGAGGACGCTCACCAGGTGAGGGCCGCAGACGGTGCGGATGCGGTGGACCTGCTCCTCCAGATAGGGACGGAGCTCGGCGGGCACGGACTGCGGGGAGACGGAAGGACCGGGAGGACCGGGAGGACCGGGAGGACCGGGAGGACCGGAAGGACCGGAAGGACCGGAAGGACCGGAAGGACCGGAAGGACCGGGAGGACCGGGAGGACCGGGAGGACCGGAAGGACCGGAAGGACCGGGAGGACCGGGAGGACCGGGAGGACCGGGAGGACCGGGAGGACCGGGAGGACCGGGAGGACCGGGGGTGCGGGCCATACGCTCAGTGTCACCCGGCGGAAAGTGCCCCTCACCCCTCGCCTGCCGTACGGCGCCGTACGGCAGGGCCCGGCCGTCCCTGCCGGACCCCACCGGCCTCCGGGGTACCCACCGGGACCGTTTTCAAGCACCGGTGGCTCATCAGGGCCGTCCGGCCCTAGTCCCGGTGGCTTCCGCCGCCGACGATGGACCGATGTTCCAGAGCGATGGCTTCCGCGCACTCGATCGCCAGGAGTGCCTGCGCCTGCTGGCCGAGGTGCCGGTGGGTCGCGTCGTGTACACCCGGCAGGCGCTGCCGGCCGTCCTCCCGGTCAACTTCTCCCTGGACACGGACTCCTCCGTGCTGCTGTGCACCTCGCGGGACTCCGATCTGGTGCGCGCGATCGACGGTGTCGTGGTGGCCTTCGAGGCCGACGACTTCCAGGCCGGGATACGGGCCGGCTGGAGCGTGGTGATCACCGGCCGGGCTTCCGTGGTGACCGACCCCGCCGAACACGAGCGGCTGCTGCGGAACGGTCCCGACTCCTGGATGCCGATGCGGGACGGGGTGTTCGTACGGATCGAGGCCGGCATGGTCTCGGGGCGGGAACTCATGGGCCTGGGCGTGCGCGGCACCGCGTCGACCACCTGAGACAACCGGACCACCGGACCACCGGGCCACCGGCCCGGTGGCGCACGGCAGTTGATCACGTCCCTGGGGGCATCCCGTACGGTACGCCTGTGACCGAGTACAGCACTGAGGAAGCCCCGGGGCGCTTCGGCCCCACCGCCACCACCGAGGCCGAGCCAGGCGATGTGGGCCGGGTGCGCACGGAATACTCGCCCGCGCACGACGGTGACCCCGATCCCGGGGAGATCGTCTGGACCTGGGTGCCCTATGAGGAGAACGACGGCCGGGGCAAGGACCGTCCGGTGCTCGTCGTCGCACGCGAGGCGGCCGGAACCGTCCTCGCCGTGCAGTTGTCGAGCAGGCGGCGCGACGGGGACCGGGACTGGGTGCCGATCGGCAGCGGGCCGTGGGACCGGTCGGGCCGGGATTCGTGGGTCGCCGTCGACCGGGTGCTGCGGCTGTACGAGGACGGCATGCGCCGTGAGGCCTGTGCCCTGGACCGGATGCGGTTCAATCTGGTGCGTCACCGGCTGCGGGAGCGGTACGGCTGGAGCTGACCGCCGCCGCGTCCGTCACCAGATCCGCGAACGTCCGCTCGAAGGCCGTGCGGGTCGCGCCCTCGCGCGTGCGGTCCAGAATCCCGAAGACCACGTGCGCGAACGCCCCCGTGAACCGGCCGCCCGGCTCCAGCAGCGCCCGGAACGCGGCCGCCACCCGCGCGGGGTCGTTGCGGAAGACCCCGCAGCCCCAGGCGCCCAGCACCAGCCGCCGGTAGCCGCCCCCCACGGCGGTCTCCAGCACCCGCTCCGCCCGGACGGCCAGGGCGCCGGGCACCTCGCCCGCGCGCTCCGGCGCCGTCCGGAGGATGACGCCCGCGTTCGGCGCGGGCGAGGTGAGGAAGCCCGCCTGGAACGGCTCCTCGAGGAGCCGGCCGCGGTCGTCACGGAAGACGGGCACCGCGGGTGAGTGAATCACCCGGTCGGAGTAGAACGGGTCACGGTGGGTCCGGTGGTGGTCGTAGTACTCGGGGGCCCGCAGCAGGCAGGTGTGGAGCGCGGAGGCCCGGCACAGCGCCTCCTCCTGGGCCTGCGCGCCGTTGAGGTACCCTCCGCCCGGATTCCGGGCGGAGGCGAAGTTCAGCACCGCCGGCTCCCGACGCAGCTCGCCCGGCTCCGCGTCTCCCACGAGCCGGCGCGCGGCCTCCAGGCTGCTCTCCCCGGTGACCTCGATCCGAGTCCTGACCGGGGAGACCCGCTCCGGGACCTTCTCCGGGACCCGCACCGGCTCCGGCCCGTACATCCGGGTTCCGTCCCGGGCCGCCCGGACGGCCTCCGCGAGGCGCACCTCGCGGCCGCTCGGAGCGCGGTAGGCCCCGGCCGCCACGATCTGCTCGGTCTCGCGCGCGATGCCGCGCAGACGCGCGCTCACGCCGCGACCCCCGTGCGCTCCGTGACCGCGCGCCCCGCGGCTCCTCTCGCCGACATCCCCACCGGCTCCCCCGTGATCTCCCTCGTCGTGCCCGTACGAGCATCGTGAGCGATGCTGGTGAGGCGACGCAACGGAGTTTTCCCGCACCAGGGGCGCCCCACCGGGCGCCCTTGTGCCGGGCGTCGCGAGGGTTTTGGGTGGACGAGTTGAAGCCGGACGGGACCGAAGGACCCCGGCCGGCGACATGGAGGTATCTCAGGAGGATCCCCACATGTCCGATTCGGCACGTGGCCATACCGAGCCACGCCCCGCCGTCACCGAAGCCGAGGTGGATGCGCTGGTCCGCGGCATCTGCTTCAAGACCGGACCGCCGCGCCGCCTCGGAGTCGAGGTGGAATGGCTCGTCCACGAGCTGCGTGCCCCGCAGCTCCCCGTGACATCCGAACGACTCGAAGCGGCCTACGCCGCACTGCGGACCGTGCCCCTGGGTTCGGCGCTCACCGTCGAGCCCGGCGGCCAGCTGGAGCTCAGCTCGCCGCCCGCCGCCTCCCTCATGGAGTGCGTCGACACCGTCCGCGCCGACCTCGACGCCGTCCGCGCGGTACTGCGCGAGGACGATCTCACCCTCGTCGGTCTCGGCCACGATCCCTGGCACACACCACGCCGGTTCCTGCGCGAACCGCGCTACGACGCCATGGAGGCCTGCCTCGACCGCACCGGCCCCGCCGGCCGCGCCATGATGTGCGCCTCGGCGTCCGTACAGGTGTGCCTGGACGCCGGGTACGAGGAACCCGGCCCCCTCGGCCATGTGCGGCGCTGGTGGCTGGCGCACCAACTCGGCGCGGTCCTGCTCGCCGCGTTCGCCAACTCCCCGCTGGCCGGTCACCGGCCGACCGGCTGGCGGTCCACCCGGCAGCTGCGCTGGGCGCAGATCGGCACCGGTCGCGCGGGCGGCCCCGTGCTGGACTCCGATCCGCGCGCGGCCTGGGCCCGCCACGTCCTGGACGCGCCGGTGATGTGCGTGCGACGCGACGGCGGCCCGTGGGACGTGCCGGAGGGACTGAGCTTCCGTGAGTGGACCAGGTCCAGGGCGCCCAGGGCGCCGACCCGGGACGATCTCGACTACCACGTGACGACGCTGTTTCCGCCGGTCAGGCCGCGCGGTCACCTGGAGCTGCGGATGATCGACGCCCAGCCCGGTGACGACGGCTGGATCGTGCCGCTGGCCGTGGCGACGGCGCTGTTCGACGATCCGGAGGCCGCCGAGACCGCCTACCGGGCGGTGAAGCCGCTGGCCGAACGGACCCACGGGATGCCGGCGCCGCACAATCCGCTGTGGCGGGACGCGGCCCGTGGCGGTCTGGCTGATCCGGAGCTGCGCGAGGTGGCCGCCGCCTGCTTCGCCGCAGCGCTGCGGGCGCTGCCCCGGCTGGGCGCCACGACCGAGGTCGTGGACGCGGTGGCGGCGTACCGGGACCGCTATGTCGCCCGGGGCCGCTGCCCCGCCGACGAACTGCTCGACACCCTACGCGTCGGCGTCGCCGCCCGCGTCGACGGCACCGCCGTGTCCGGCGCGCGCACGCACCCGCACACGCACGGAGCGCCTCCGCACGGGAAGGACACCCGCTCATGACCGACCCCGCCCTCGACGCCGAGGCCCTGCGCGAGCGCGCGGTCGCCGCGCTGATCACCGCGCGCGACCGGACCACCCTGCTGACCAGCTGCGTCGACGAACCCGAGCTGACCGCGCAGCACTCGCCGCTGATGTCGCCCCTGGTGTGGGACCTCGCCCACATCGGCAACCAGGAGGAGCAGTGGCTGTTGCGGGCCGTCGCCGGGCAGGAGGCGATGCGGCCCGAGATCGACAGTGTCTACGACGCCTTCGAGCACCCGCGTGCCGAGCGGCCGCGGCTGCCGCTGCTGCCTCCCGAGGAGGCCCGCCGCTACGCCTCGGACGTGCGCGGCCGAGCGCTGGACGTGCTGGAGGGCACCGCGTTCCACGGCGAGCGGCTGACGGAGGCGGGCTTCGCCTTCGGGATGATCGCGCAGCACGAACAGCAGCACGACGAGACGATGTTGATCACCCATCAGTTGCGCAAGGGGCCGCAGGCCCTGACCGCTCCGGACCCGGAGCCGGTGCCGCTGTTCACCGGTCCGTCCGAAGTGCTGGTCCCCGGCGGCCCGTTCACCATGGGCACCTCCGACGAACCGTGGGCCCTGGACAACGAACGCCCGGCACACCGGCGCGAGGTGGCGCCGTTCCACATCGACACCACCCCGGTGACGAACGCCGCCTACCAGGCGTTCATCGAGGACGGCGGCTACGACGACCCGCGCTGGTGGACCGCGGAGGGCTGGGCCCACATCCGCCGGAACTCCGTCACCGCCCCGCTGTTCTGGCACCGGGACGGCACGTCCGGCGCGGGGCGGTGGCTGCGGCGCCGCTTCGGTGTCACCGAGGTCGTACCGCCCGACGAGCCCGTGCTGCACGTGTGCTGGTACGAGGCCGACGCGTACGCGCGCTGGGCCGGGCGCCGGCTGCCCACCGAGGCCGAGTGGGAGAAGGCCGCCCGCCACGACCCGGCCGGCGACCGCTCGGCGCGCTACCCCTGGGGCGACGCCGAGCCCGGCCCGCAGCACGCCAACCTCGGCCAGCGGCACCTGCGTCCCGCGCCCGCGGGGAGCTACCCGGCCGGCGAGTCGCCGCTCGGGGTGCGCCAGTTGATCGGTGACGTGTGGGAGTGGACGTCGAGCGACTTCCTGCCGTACCCGGGGTTCAGGGCGTTCCCGTACAAGGAGTACTCGGAGGTGTTCTTCGGGCCTGAGTACAAGGTGCTGCGCGGCGGTTCGTTCGCGGTGGACGCGGTGGCCTGCCGGGGCACGTTCCGCAACTGGGACCACCCCGTCCGGCGGCAGATCTTCTCCGGCTTCCGCACGGCACGCTCGGAGAGCTTCTGATGTGCCGCCACATCGCCTACGTGGGGCCCGAGGAACCGCTCGGCCGGCTCCTCGTGGGGCCGCCGCACGGGCTGTACCGCCAGTCGTGGGCACCCCGGCGCCAGCGGTACGGAACGGTCAACGCCGATGGTTTCGGCGTGGGCTGGTACGCGCCGGGAGACCCGGTGCCGGCCCGGTACCGCAGGGCCGGACCCATCTGGGCTGACCTGTCGTTCGCCGATCTCGCCCGGGTCGTCCGCGCCCCGGCGCTGCTCGCCGCCGTACGGGACGCGACCCTGTCGGGCGCGGACAACGAGGCCGCGGCGGCTCCGTTCGCCGCGGGAACCTGGCTGTTCAGCCACAACGGCGCCGTGCGGGGCTGGCCGGGCGCGCTCGCGCCGCTCGCCGGGTCCCTGCCCGCCGAGGACGTGCTGTCGCTGGAGGCCCGCAGCGACTCCGCGTTCGTGTGGGCCCTCGTGCTCGCCCGGCTGCGAGCCGGGGCTCCCGAGGGGCAGGCGCTGGCCGACACCGTGCTGGAGGTCGCCGCGGCGGCCCCCGGCTCCCGGCTCAACCTGCTGCTCACCCAGGGCGACACCGTCACCGCGACCGCGTGGGGCGACACGTTGTGGTACCTGGCCCGGCCGGGCGGCGGCACCGTCGTCGCCTCGGAGCCCTACGACGACGATCCGCACTGGCGCGAGGTCCCCGACCGCACGCTGCTGGCGGCGAGCTGCACCGACGTGCTGCTCACCCCGATCGAGGAGCCGGGCGAGGTCCTGGCACCCACCGACCCATCGGCACCCCTGAAGGAGCTCCGCACGTGAGTCCGTTCCTGCTCACCCGCACCCTGCCCGAGGACGCCACCGACGCGGCCCTGCGCGCCGACGTCCTCCGGGGCCTGGCCGGCAGGCCGAGGACGCTGCCGCCGAAGTGGTTCTACGACGCGTACGGCAGTGAGCTGTTCGAAGAGATCACCGAGCTGCCCGAGTACTACCCGACGCGGGCCGAACGCGAGATCCTGCTCGCCCGCTCCGGTGAGATCGCCGCGGCGGCCGGCGCCCGCACCCTGATCGAACTGGGCTCCGGTTCCTCGGAGAAGACCCGCCACCTGATCGACGCTCTGACCGGACTGCACACCTACGTCCCCGTCGACGTCAGCGAGAGCGCCCTGACCCGGGCGGGGCAGGCGCTCGTCGCCGAGCGGCCGGGACTGGCCGTGCACGCGCTGATCGCCGACTTCACCGGCCAGATGACGTTGCCCGCCACCCCGGGCCCGCGCCTGGTGGCGTTCCTCGGGGGCACGATCGGCAATCTGCTGCCCGCCGAACGGGCCGCGTTCCTGGCTTCCGTCCGCGCGTTGCTCGCCCCGGGGGACGCGCTGCTGCTGGGCACGGACCTGGTCAAGGACGAGAAGGTACTGGTCCGGGCGTACGACGACGCGGCCGGAGTGACGGCTGCCTTCAACAAGAACGTCCTGACCGTGATCAACCGGGAGTTGGGCGCCGACTTCGATCCGGCCGCCTTCGACCACGTGGCCGTGTGGGACGCCGAGCGCGAGTGGGTCGAGATGCGGCTGCGCTCGCGCGGGGCGCAGACGGTGAAGGTGCCCGCGCTCGGTCTCGCCGTCGACTTCGACGCGGGCGAGGAGCTGCGCACCGAGGTCTCGGCGAAGTTCCGCAAGGAGGGAGTGCGGGAGGAACTCGGTTCAGTGGGGTTGGAGTTGGCCCGATGGTGGACGGACCAGGAGGAGCGGTTCGCGCTGTCGCTGAGCATGGTGCGTTGACTTGGGGAGTCTTGTTTCCGTCTGGCGGACGGGGCGAAGAACCCGGCCTGCGGGCATCGGGGACCGCCGGGCGTCGGGGCCGGAGCGGCCGACGTCTCGCGGTACGCCACGGCTTGAGGCACGGTGGAGTGACGTGCGACATCAGGAGGCGTCCCGCGTACCTGTGGGAGCCGCCGTCGAGAGGAGCACCCGCATGTCGAACCACACCTACCGGGTCACGGAGATCGTCGGCACCTCGCCCGACGGCGTGGACCAGGCCGTCCGCAACGGCGTCGAGCGCGCCTCGCAGACCCTGCGCAACCTGGACTGGTTCGAGGTGACCCAGGTGCGCGGCCAGATCGAGGAGGGCCGGATCGCGCACTGGCAGGTGGGCCTGAAGGTCGGCTTCCGCCTGGAGGAGACGGACTGAGCCCGCTCCGGAGGGGAACGGCCCCGCCCCGGAACGGGGGCGGCACGTGAGGAGGCACAGGACCCTGTACGTACCTGCGGGAACGTACCTGCGGGAGGGGGAGGACGTCAGGTCCGCCCCGCCCGCTCCTGTACCGCCTCCAACTCCCCCGACGGGGCCGTCCAGCGGACGTGCACGGGGACCTGTCCGCCGTGCCTCGAACAGGTGAAGAGGAAGAAGTCTCCGCTGGTGAGGGCTTGCGCTGCTCTGCGGATTTCGGAGGTGAGGTTCTCGACCGTGGCGTCGGCGGTGAGCAGTGCCGTCCACTGCTCACCTCCTGCCGCCTCGGCGAGCCGGTCCACGTCGCGGGCGTCGTTCTCGCAAGCGACGAGCTTGCCGTCCCAGCCGGAGTACTCGTGGGGGTCGACGCTGTTGAGCCCGAGGTGGAGGGAGATGCCGTGAGCCCTGAGAAAGCTCCTTCCACGGGGGTGAGACGCAGGCCCGGCGCCTACCCGGTTTCGACGACGAAGTCTCCGGGCGCCGGGCGGCTCTCGGCGACCACTTGTCCCGGGCCCGTCACCCGGGCCCGCAGCCTGATGGTGTCGCCGGGTTCCACGTCCGCCAGCAGTTCGGTGCGAACGGCCAGTTCGATGCGCTGCCCGACATGGCGGGACAGCAGATCGGCGAAGCCGGGTACCGCCCTGGCCTCGAGGACCTGCACCCCCGCCTGGTCCCAGCCGGCCAGGCGGGGGTGGGTGTCCTTGGAGAGCAGCCGTACGGTCAGGGCGGTACGGTTCTCGATCACCTGGACCATGGCGTACCGCCCTGCCGGTCAGTAGCCGCGCGGGGCGTCGAAGCGGGACATGCGGCCGGGCATGGCGCCGCCCTTCGCGTCGGCCGGCTCACTGCCGGCCGGGGCCGAGTACGCGCTCTCCCTCAGATAGGCCTCGACGTTCTCCCACGGATAGCGCCGTACCGTCCGCTCCAGGTCGGCGAGGCGTTGCCGCAGGTCGTCGAGGTTCCGGGCCAGTCCGGGCAGTCCGATTTCCGTTTCCCGGGCGCGGGCGCCGACGGGGACCCCCGGAGCCTGAAGCGCAGGCGCCGCACTCACCGATACGGACGCCGTGATGAGGGTGCGGCACTCCGAGATGTCCGTGATGGACACCTCCGTGGGCACTCCGTCGTACGACACGGAGCTGGGCCGGCTGGTCGGGGTGAAGGACGTGTTGGCGCTGGTCCCGGGATACGGGTCGCCGGCATCGCCGCGGTTCCGACCCCACTCCAGGTCGTGCTTGTCGTCCGCCTGGACGAGCCCCACCAGGTAGTGCGGTTCGGCGGTATTGTCCGGCTGGCCCTCGTCGATCTGCCAGACGAGCAAGCCGTGGTTGGGCAACGAGACGTCATAGCCCATCTGTTGACGGTTCTCGAGCAGGAAGTACTCCTTGCCCGGCAGTCCGTCGGTCCACACCCGGTGCACCTGGTGGCTGACCTGCACGTTGGGCAGCGTGAGACTGCCGTCCTCGGTGACGTCGACCTGGTCGACCCAGCCCTGCTGGAGCTTGCACCAGGCGGACGGATGGGTCGGAATGTCCCCTTTTCCGCCCCACGAACCGCCGCCCATCAGGCACCAGTTGCCGACACCCTCGGAGCTTCCGTCGGCGTCGTACAGGTCGGGCAGACCGAAGAGCAGGTGCCCCAGCTCATGGGCGCAGACGCCTATCTTGGCGTCCTCGGGGATGGTGAGGTACGCGAAGATGTTGGCGCCGTCGGCGTGGAAGGTGTTGGGCAGGACCCACTTGTGGGACCAGATGTCGCCCGGGTCGAGGGTGGCCTCCCCGCCGGATCCGGGGTGGATCACCATGAAGGCGTCGACGAATCCGTTGCCGTCGTTGTCGTAGGGCGCGTAGTTGACCAGCGGGTCGGCGGTTATCGCGGCGTCGCGCGCCATGAGCTGCGCGCGAGGCTCTCCGGTCGGCTTGCCGATGCCGAAGTTCCCGTTCGCGTACCAGGAGAGTTCGTGCGGCAATCGTACGGGACCGATGATCTCGCCGACGATGTCGACCAGACCATGGCTCACCTCCCGGAAGTAGTCGCGCACACTGCCGTGCGGAAGCTCGCCCTCCGAGAAGAAGAGCTTCTCGAAGTGCTCCTTGCTCGCGGCCATCTTCTTGTCCGGGAAGTCCACCAGCACTGCGACCACCCGGACGGCACCCCTGAGCGGAGCACGTTCGGCAGCCGCTTTCCGGAGGACCCCGGAAGGGGTGCCGGCTGTGAACATCTCGGGAGGGAAGAAGACGTTGTCGTTGAATCCGCGCATCCGCGGCTCCCCGCTCGGCACGAACTGCCGGGCCATCGGCGACGCATCCCGGAGCCGCTGCAGCTCCTCGTTCATCCTGTCCCGCGCCTCCGGACTGGGGCAGACGGCACAGAAATCCGACCACACGGCGGCCGCGGCGCCCCTGAGAACAGAGTTTTCCGTCATGACATTCCTCCTGCCGCTGATAAAATCGCGCTCTTTTCCCCCTCTTCTCCAGTAGGCGCGCAGCGGAGGGGTCTGTCAAAGGCGATCTCCTTTTAGTTGAAGCGCAAATTTTTGAAGCGGCGATAAACTCCGCGGCGCACCCTCGCACTAAACCCCGCAGCCGCAAGGTCCGCGGTCCGCTGCGAAACCGTTTTGGGGGAATTGCGGCGCCCGAAATGCGTGGGTGTGGTTCGCGCCGGCGGCGACGAACTCATGCATGAGAATCGTCCGTGAACCCGTGTCCGCGACATTCGAGCACCATTCGAATGCGTTGACGGGAACCACTTCCTGGAAGCGGTCACGCCATTCCAGGCCGTCGTCCGAGTGCGCGTAGGCGTACCAGATCGGGTTGACACCGTGAGGTCACCCGTGAAAACGACGGCCGCCTGTCCAGGCTGGATCTTCCACCAGCCCACCTTGAGCCAGTTCCCCCGTCCGGGCAGTTCGGGCGGTGCCGCTCGTACACGGCCCAGACGGGCCGACTGTAGTTGTTCCTGAAGATCAGAGTCATGGCTGCGATACGCCCTTTCCTCGCCCTGCCCGCTACTCGGAGGACTCCGGCGACCTGCGGGCTGCCGGACTCCCGTCCGCCCGCAGGGGGACCGGCGGTCCGGTGGCGGGACGGGTGTACTCGCCGGCACTCTCCTCGGGCGCCGAGGCGGCCGCCTCGGCTCTCCCGTAGGACAGGGCGCGGTCCAGCGCTTCCTCGTCCGTGTCGGTGGCGGGGTCCGCGCCGGCGGGATTCTCCTGGCCCATGAGATCGCTCCATTTTCCGTAAAATACTCCGGCTTCCTTCCTGCGCGGGAAGACCGGTGAAACACCGGAACAGCAATGTCACCCGATCGGTGCACAGCACCCTTTCCGAGTGATGAAAAGGGCCGGACGTATGGTTTTCGGCGACTTCTTTTCCGTCGTACGCCCTCCGCGCTCCCCTGTCCCTAATATGTGTCCGAGATTCCCTTCACCGAAAGGAAAGGTGGAAATGTCCGAGCCGATTCCGCCGGATGATTGGGGTTCGACCCTCGAACCCATGGCGTCCGTGCAGGAGGCCACAGAGCACAGATTCCCGCCCCGCCCCGAGGTGGTCGTCGTCTCCGAGGCCGACCTCGCCGGACGAGCCGAGGGGCAGAGCGGGAACGAGCCCTACCGGCCCGAGGGTGCACCACTGCGCCCGCTCCCGCAGCTACTGCGACCGGAGGGCGCCAGGGCCCCGCTGTGGAGGCGGGCCCCGGGCGCACAGGACGAGAGGGGCGAGCCGACCACGGTCTTCCCGCCGGACACCCGCACAGTGATCTTCGACACGAGCTACCCCTGGCGGGCCTGCGGACGCGTCGCCGTTCCCGGCGGCTCGGGATCGGGCGTCATGGTGGGGCGCCGTCACATGGTCACCGCGAGCCATGTGGTGCCCTGGCGCGCGGACGGCAGTGCCGACTGGATGACCTTCACTCCGATGCAGTACGACACGAGCGCCCCATTCGGGTCCGCCAATGTCACCCGCATCTACTCCTGGCAGCGGGTGAACGGTGCGGACGGCATCTCGTCCAACGAGGCCGCCTTCGACTACGCGGTCTGCGTGCTGAGCAGCCCCCTCGGGGAGACCACCGGATGGATGGGCAGCGCACACGACTACGTGTCCGACTGGAACGGCCGGGCGTACTGGTCGCACATCGGCTACCCGGGCGACATCGGTTCAAGTCTCCGGCCGGTGTACACCGCGAACGGCGTCATGGACAGCACGGTCAACGAGGCCTTCACGGGGCGGAACGGACTGCGGATCATGCATCACAACGACATCTTCCCCGGCCAGTCCGGCGGCCCGTACTTCGGCTGGTGGACCGGCGAGGACGGCCCACATGTGGTCGCCGAGCAGAGCGCCGAGAACTGGGGCATGGCGGGCGGCCCGAACGCCGCGGGAGGCGGGCCCGCGCTGAGGGAGCTGGTCGCCCACGCGCGCACGGTCGAACCCTGATCCCTCACTCCTGCTCGGGGAGCCGTCAGCCGCGCGTCGGCTCCCCCTTGTCGTCCTGCTGTCCGGGAGGACGCCGCCACATGGGCCGCGGCTGCTCTCCGGGCCGCGGCTGCGGCGCCGGCAGGGGCGGCGTCTCCTCGGGCAAGCCGCTGCCCGGGTGCGCGGCCGTACGGCTCTCGTCCTCCCCGGCGCCGTCGGTCCGGGTGACCTGTACAACGTCCGGCCGAGGAGGAACCGCGTCCTCGGGGGCCGGCCGGGGGCCGGAACCGAAGTGTTCTTCCCAGTCGGCGGGGGGAATCGGATCGGACATCGTCGCCTCCTGAAATGCACGGTATGCGCCGGTACACGTACCACTCGTACTACTCCAGCGTAGTGACGAACGTGCTCCATTCCGACGGGCACGAGAACGACGTGTACGCAGGTCCCCGGGCGAAGCGTCCGCCAGCGCCGCCGAGCACCTGGACCCCGGTCAGGTTTTCGCCGAGCAGCAGCCAGGCAACGGCCCGCCGGAGTTCCGTCGCCAGATGGTCGAGCCGGTTCGGGCCGACCGGTCGCCAAAGGAGCCGGCGAAGGAGTTCGAGCCGTCCGCCCGGGCCATCCGGACCTGGGCCGACCAGGACCGGGGGGACACCGGGAACGCCCGGCCTGACCAGCGACGAGAAGGAGGAGCTCGCCTCGTTGCGCCGCGAGGTCAAGCAGCCGCACGAGGAGACGGCAGGGCCACTCTGCCTGAAGGGACCGCTGTCTCTCCCGCCGGCAGCGGGAGGACGCCGCGCTCACGAAGAAGCTCCGCGAGCACCACGAGCGGTCCCACGGGACCTACGGAGCTCCGCACATCCACGCGGACCCGCGCGGGACCGACGCCCTGCCGGTCGGACGCAGGCGCGTCACCCACCTGATGCGCGAGAGGCGGGCCGAGCGGGGGTGCACCGTCGTCTCACGCCCGCCGATCGGCGTGGCCTGACCCCGCTGTTCTGGTCCCACGTACGTCCTTATCTGGACGTTTTGTGTGGCTGTGACTGAACCAGTCTTGAGGTTCACGAGCGCTCAAAGAGTCTTACTGGCACCCTCTTCTTGTGGATGCGGGGACTTCAGCGGTTCTGGGTGCCGGGGTGGGAGTAGTGGGAACAACCCTGGCAGCGATCATTGCCGGGATAGCGGGACAGCGGCAGGTGCGAGCTGAGCATCGTCACTGGCGTCGCCAGCTGCGCCGTGATGCTTATGCCGCCTTCACGGTCAAAGCTGATGAGGTCTATGAGGCACTGCGCGGTGTCGAAGCCGAGTTAGCCAGGCCAGGCCATGATCTCGACGGGCAGCGCGGAGCTCTTGACGAGACCCGCAGGTTGGTTCGAGGGGATTTGGTCGATGCTCAGACTGCCGTCGAGCTTGAAGGACCGGAGGAACTGGCCCGCATGGCTGGCGAGTTGACCAAGTCTCTGTCGGCCTGCGTCGCAGCGATTCAGGCGAGAATCATTGGTCGAGAGGGCAGTGATGCGCTTGGGGCGAACGAGTCGCATCGCATCCGGCGTTTCCTCAACCATGCGTCGAACAAGCGAGAGCAGTTTGTGAGGCATGCTCGCAAGGCCATCGATGTGTGAGCGTGAGATTGAGTATTACTCGAGTCCTGTGTGCAGGATCGCTCAACAGTGATCACCAGGGCTGGGTTCGGTGCTCTCGCCGAGGTCGGCGAGGAGGCCGCGGATTCGGTCGGCGATGGCGTTGTGTCGTTCGACCTCGCGGGGCCAGCCGCGTTCGACGGCGTCCTGGGCGAGTTGCTGCTCGCGGGCAAGGCGGGATCGCAAGCGCGGGGCGTCCTCGCTGGTGGTGAGGAACTTCGAGCAACGAAGGTAGAGGTCGCACTCGCAGGGCCCCTCGGCGGGTGCCCGCAAGCAGTGGCCGAGTTCGAGTTCGGTTTTGAAGAAGTTGGTCTTGAGCCAGTTAAGGGTGTCTTCGCCGATCCAACTGGTCAGGAGCTCCTCGGCGGCCGGTCCCGCAATCCGTCCGCCGGCGGCGATGACTTTCTCGTACTGCTCCTTCAGGACGGGGTCGCTGATGTGGGAGTAGGTGGCCGACATCTGTGCGTTGCGGTGACCGAGGATCGCCATGATGGTCTGGATCTGGGCGCCGCCCTCGGCCAGCTGGGTGCCGACCGTGTGGCGGAACCGGTGGGCGGTCACGGTGGGGGGGCCGTCGCCGTCAACGAGTCCGGCCTTGTGGCAGGCGATCTCCAGGGCGTCTTCGAAGAGGAAGCGCCGACCCATGGGCTTGCCTCGTCGCATGAACACGTAGCGGACCGGCCGCTGGGCCCAGGCATCGTGGCGGGCGGCGGCGTTCGCGGCCTTGGCCGCGTCGATCAGCTCGCGCAGCGCGTCCGCCGCCTGGGGATGCAGGGGGACCATGCGCTCGGCGTAGGTCTTGCCGACCGGGATCCGCAGACGCGGATAGCCGTCGGGGTAGGCATCCAGGCAATCCAGGGCCAGCCGGGCGATCTCCCCACGCCGGGCACCGCTCCAGCGCAGCAACAACAGGGCGGCGCGTTGGTGCGGATCTTCGAGTTCCTCGATGGCGGCCATGAGGCGGTCCAGTTCGGCCCGGGGGATGAATCGCGGCAGCGCGGAGGGGAGTTTGGGCATGTCCGAGCCTCCGAGGAGCGGCCGGCCGGGGACATCGTTCCAGCCCCATTGGCTGGTCTCGCGGAAGAACTGCAGCAGTGGGCTGAGGTAGGTATGGCGGGACCGTGCCGTCAGCGGCCTGCCGGTCCGGGCGTTGATGTGCTCGTGCAGGTGGGCCATGAAGCCCTCGATGTGCCGCCGCTCCAGCTGGGTCATCGCATCGACTTCGGGGTGGGCCCGGGCGAGCCAGCGCAGGAAGTAGGGGTGCCGGTAAAAACCGTGTCACCAGCCGCAAACGGCGGTGATCAGCCCTCGGATCTGGTGGGTTGAGGCAGTTCTGGCGTGCTCGTCGCCTCAGCGAGTGCGAGGCGCCCGCCCTTCAGCTCGGGCACGTAGTTGTAGATCGTGTTCCTGGAGACGCCGAGGAGCTTCGCGATCGAGGTGACGGTGTTCCCCGGGCGAGCGAGTAGGTCGCGGGCGTGACATACCTGCTCCTCGGTCATCGCCGGCGGGCGGCCGAGCCGGGCGCCGCGGGCGCGGGCGGCGGCCAGGCCCTCGTGGGTGCCCTGCACGATGAGTTCACGGATGAACTCCGCCAGCGCCGCGAAGACGTGAAAGACCAGGCGCCCGCCCGGGGTGGTGGTATCGAGCGCCTCGTGGAGCGAGGTGAAGCCGATGCCGCGCTTGCGCAGGCCGGAGACGATGGCGATGAGGTCCTGGATCGAGCGGCCGAGCCGGTCCAGCGACGGGACGACGAGGGTGTCGCCCTCGCGCAGGAAGTCGAGCGCCTTCCACAGCTCTTCGCGCTCGGCGTTCTTGCCGGACTTCTTGTCGGCGAAGATGCGGATGCAGCCCGCTTCGGTGAGGGCGTGGATCTGCCGGTCGAGCAGCTGCCCCTTGGTGGACACGCGTGCGTATCCCACGAGGCCGCCGGTCCGTACGGCCGGAACGGGGGCGAGGAGGTCGGCGGCATCGTCATTCTGGAGTGGCTGCACCTGCCAGATCGTACAGAAAAGGGTGCTCCTCAAGTTCTTGAGCACATCGACTTTCTGACACCGTTTTATGGGCACGATCCGGCGTCGATCCGGTCGCGACCCCCCGCTTACCGATCTTGCTCATCAATCGGTCGATAGATGAGCGCCGCGCGAACGAACCGTGCGTGCGCGAACATGCTCGGCGCCTTTGCGGTCATCCGTACGTTTGTGCGGTCTTCGGGTTGGTCTCGGCGCTACTGGTCGACATGTTGCTGATGGGGGTCGGAGCCAGCGGTGCTCGGAGAGGACGACACGGTGTGTGGCTGAGGCGTTGCCGCCGGAGTCCGGGGTGTGGTCCCGCTGCGGTGAATCCACAGGAGAGCTCCTGCCAGCAGCACGGTGCCTCCCAGCAGCCAGGGCAGCGGGCCTGACGGAAGGACACCGATGATCAAGCCGGTGAGAGCTGCCACCAGTTGCAGGGCGAGAGACTGGACGGACAGCGCGGTGGCCCGGCCCGAACTTGCGACCCGGCGGTGCAAGAGGTCGTTCTCGCTCGGCCCCGCCGCGCCGAGCCCGAGGTAGACCAGGCCGTAGCCGACGGCCGCGAGGACCATGGAGCCCACTCCTGTGAACGCTGCGGTGGCGCCGAGCAGAAGCAGGCCGCTCGCGCTCGCGCCGAGGCTGACCATGACCGCACGCTCGCCACTGCCCGCAAGCCGGGCGGTCAGCGGTGCGAGGTGGCTGCCGATACCCGCGCAGATGAATCCGGCGCAGGCGAGCGCGGCAAAAAGCACCGCCCCCGACTCCGATGCGCCCGTGAGGGCCGCGGCACGGCCCGGCGTGAGCAGTTCGATCGCGGCCAGGGCGCCGCCGGCGGCCCCTGCGCTGAGGAGCACCCGGCGGACCAGCGCGTCGCGGCCCCCCAGGCGCAGTCCGCCCACGACGGTGGCCGGGATGCCGCGGAGTACGTCGGGCAGGGTGGCTGCCGGCCGGGTCGGCTCCCGCAGAGCGATCAGGACATACAGCACGAAGGCGATCTCGACCGCTGCGCCCAGCAGCATCGGAACAGAAAGGGGCAGCACCAGCTCGGATGTTGTCTCGCTGAGTCGGGCGCCGAGGTCGGGGCCGAGCCCGAGCAGCCAGGGAAGGGCACCGCCGAGCAGGGTGCCGGTGGCGAGCGCGGCGGATGTCGCGGAGCCGCCGCGGGCCAGCCCGGTTCGCAGTTCGGCGTCGGGGCCGGAGTGCGCCTGGACGGTGTCGACGTACCAGGCTTCGGCCGGGCCACTGGACAGGGCACGGCCCGCGCCCATCAGGGCCATGCCGAGGCCGAGCAGCCAGGGAGCAGTGCCCAGGCCCACGAGGGTTAAGGCGGCCAGGTTCAGCAGGCCGGCGGAGGCCAGAACAGCGCGGCGTCCGAGGACGTCGGACAGTCCTCCGGTGGGCAGTTCCAGTGCGGCGGCGGTGAGGGAGTGCGCGGCGAAGAAGCCCGCGATGGCCGCCATGGCCATGCCGCGCTCGGTGAACAGCAGGATCAGGGGAGCGATGCTCAGTCCCAGTGGCAGCCAGAACAGAACGCAGATGGTGATGTAGCGGCGGCGTGCGGTGCGTATGTCCAGCGGCCCGGTCATGACGCGTCCTCGGCATCTGTCCTTGCAGGGGCAGAGGTGTCCGCCTCAGCGCCGGGGTCGCGCGGTGCCAGGGGCAATCCGGCGGTGAGGAGCACGACCTGCGCGGCGCGCGGATCTTGTGCATCGCGGGTGGTCAGTTCCTCCAGCTTCCGGTCGAGCACCTCCCAGAGTTCGGTGAGCGACTCGGAGGTCAGGCGGGGCATCAGGTCGTTGATTCCGGACGGCTCCACCCATTCCTGGCCCAGCCGCCCGTCGGCGATGTCGGCCTCGTGCCGGGCGAGAGATGCCTCCAGGTGCTCGATCTGGGCCCTGCGCGACAGGCTGACCCAGGCGCGGCTGCCCGGCGCGGCTGCCATTGCCTTGTTGCTCCAGGAGGTCACGGAGTGCACGGCCTGCCAGCGGCGCTCCCGTCCGTCACGGTGCTCGGCCTCGGCGACGAACGCATACTTCGCCAGAACCCTCAGGTGATAGCTGGTGGAAGCGGATGACTCCCCGGTCCTGACCGCGAGTTCACTTGCGGTGGCCGGGCCGTCCTGCCGCAGCATCCCGAGCAGCCGGATGCGCAGAGGGTGCGTGAGGGCCTTCAGGGCTGCTGCATCTCGCTCGGGATCGAGTACGCGTTTCTGCTCTTCGCTGACCATGACGGGAGGGTAGAGCGGCCCAGAGGTTCTGCAAAAGTATTTTTGCAGAATTTCTTTTGGAAAGTTGGCTGGTAGCCCGTCACCGGCACTGCGTCGGTGACGGGACTGGACAGCCTCACGCGCCCGTACGTTCCCCGGCCGGCTCCTGATCGCCCGCCGTACGGGGGCTGGGCACCGTGACCGCGGTGAGGTTGAGGCGAGTGGCCATGTCAAGGTTGACCTCGCCGTACGGGCGCACATGGGACCAGAACAGCGGGGTCAGGCCGCGCCGGTCGGCGGGCGTGAGAAGCTCGGCCCACTCCGGTTCGCCGAGGATGTCCTGGAGCATCAGGGTGTTTACCTGTTGACTGAACTATCGGAGGAGTTTGCGCAGTTCAGCGGACACCCCGGGAAGCGGGTGACTATGGTCCCGCCCCGTGATCGAGAGAGATGTGCAAGGGCGGGATCTGCGGACGTTGGTCGTACCGCGGGTTGGGTCGCTGGTGGAGACCAGCGATGTGTGGGAGCCGTACTGGCTACTTGATCCGGCCGCGACGGTCGTTGAGCCGGTCGTGGTGTATCTGAAGGACTTGCAGGCCAGTGGACGGCCCGCGACGACGCAGCGGTCGTACGCGATGGACCTGCTGCGTTGGTTCCGCTTCCTGTGGGCGGTCGAGGTGCCGTGGGATCGCGCGACCCGGGACGAGGCTCGGGATTTCTCCCGCTGGATTCAGCTCAGCGACAAGCCGCGACGGACCGGTGCTCCCGCCGTGTCGGCGGTCCCGAATCCGGTGACGGGCAAGGCGGGGCCGGGCCGCAAGTACGCGTCGGCCACCCGCGGGCATAGCGAGACCGTGCTGCGCGGCTTCTACGACTTCCACGCCGACGCCGGGTCGGGGCCGGTGGTCAACCCGTTCCCGCTGGCCCGACGGGGTAGACGGCCCCATGCCCACCACAACCCGATGGACCTCCACCGTAATGAACGGTCGGGGCTGTACCGCCCCCGGCATGTTCAACGGGTGCCACGCTGCATCCCGGACGAGAAGTTCAACGAGCTGTTCGCCCAACTCGGCTCTCACCGGGACCGGGCGTTGGTGGCCTTCTGGGTCTCCACGGGCGCTCGGGCGTCGGAGCTGCTGGGCGCGCACTACGGCGACGCCGACCCCGGCCAGCAGCTGATTACGGTGGTCCGCAAGGGCACGCGGGCGATCCAGCAGTTGCCGGCCTCGCCAGACGCCTTCGTATGGCTCCGGCTCTACCAGGCGCAGATGTACGGCCTGGTGCCCACGGGTGCCGACGATCCGCTGTGGTGGACGCTGCGGCGCCCCTTCCGGGAGCTCGGCTATCACGCCGCCTACCGGATGTTCAACCGGGCGAACGCCGCGCTCGGCGCCAACTGGTCGTTGCATGATCTGCGGCACACCGCCGCCTACCGGATGGCCCGCGACCCCGACATGCTGCTCACCGACGTGCAGTGGGTCCTCGGACACGCCCATCTGAGTGCCACTCAGCTCTACCTGACGCCACTCACGGAGGACGTGATCGCGGATGTGCTCGCGCACCACGCTCGCCGGTCCGCGGGCACGTCCACGAAGGCCACCGTATCGGCGGACGAGCCCTCGTCGCTGTCGTATCGGCCGGAATCACTGAACGTCCTCTTCGGGGAGGGGACCGCATGACCACGCAGGCGCTGACCGCGGAACGCTCCGCCCACCGGCTGCAAAGCCCGGAGGTGGCGGCGCTGCTGAAGAACTTCCCGCCGCGCCGTGCCGGGCAGCGGTGGGAGGCCACCGAGCAGTCACGTGAGCAGGTGAGAGAACGGCTGCTCACGCCGCCGTTCCGGCTGGCGTCCTCGGCACCCCAGTCCCGCCGAAGGACCGGCCTGGCCAAGACCCTGGCGTGGCTGGAGCAGTTTCCCGGGCAGACCTGGCAGGGGCGCTGGAACGCCAGCGGCGCGGATGCGGTCGGCAACATCGCCTGGCGGCAACTGGCCATCTCCTGGCTCCAGTCCACCGGCTGGTCCTACCAGGACCCAAAGAAGGACTTCGACGTCCTGGGCAGCGACATCCTGGTGCTGATCAGCGGTGATGTCATCCGGCCCAGCCTGTCGTGGTTGCTCACTCCGGGAACCGTGCAGATCCTGACGGCCGAGATGGCGCGCGCCCGCGACCCGCGCGGGTTCGCCGCCCTGGCGGCCGTCTGCCGGACCGACCCCGCCAACGCCCACACCAAGAACGGCGCACTGCGCCGGATCGCCACGATGGTCGCCGCCAAGGGCGGCACGGTCCGCGACATCACGGTCGGCGACTGCCTGGAGCTGGCGGAGTTCCTGAGCGCCCGCGGCAGCCGCTCGACCGATACGAGCCCGTACTACTACCAGCTGCTCCACACGATCGGGGCCCTCCCGGAAGGGGCCCAGGCCACGGTCCGGATCTTCAACCCCAAGAACCTGGGCCAGATCAGCATCGAGCAGATGATCGACCGCTACCACCTCGCCTGCCGCCCGGTCCGGGACCTGCTGGTCGACTACCTGCGGGAACGCGCCCCCGCGCTCGACTACACCTCGCTGCGAACAGTCGCGTTCGCCCTGGGCAAGTTGTTCTGGAAAGACCTGGAGGATCATCACCTGGGGATCGACTCCCTCCGCCTGGCACCCGACGTCGCGGCGGCGTGGAAGCGCAGGGTCGCGACGAAGACGATCCGCCGCAAGACCGCCGACGGCGACGTCGTGGAGGAGCAGGTCCCGCGCGGCGACCACGGCATGAACTACCTGGCCCTGGTGCGTGCCTTCTACCTCGACCTCGCCCAATGGGCCATCGACGATCCCGCACGCTGGGGTGTCTGGGCGGCACCCTGCCCCGTCCGAGAGGAGGAGATGTCGCGCAAGAAGGAACGCTCCGGCCGCAAATCACGCATCGATCAGCGAACCCGGGAGCGATTGCCGGTCCTGCCGGTCCTGGTGAAGACGGTCGACACGGAACGCCGACTGGCAGCTGAGCGGCTGGCCGCCGCCCAGGCCACCGCTCCAGGGACGGACTTCACGGTGGCCGGAGAGCGCTGGCACAGGCCCCTCAGCAAGAACCCGACGGCCAGGGTCTGGGCCGCGGATCCCGAGACCAGGCGCCGCCTCGACCTCACGCAGGAGGAGCATCGCGCGTTCTGGTCCTGGGCGATCGTCGAAGTCCTGCGGCACACCGGCATCCGCGTCGAGGAGCTGACCGAGCTCTCCCACCACAGCCTCGTCCAATACCGGCTGCCCGCCACCGGTGAACTCATCCCGCTGCTGCACATCGCCCCGTCCAAGACCGATGCCGAGCGTCTGCTCGTCATCTTCCCGGAGCTCGCCGACGTGCTCAGCACGATCATCAGCCGCGTCCGCGGCACGAACGCCCGACTTCATCAGTAGGTAGGCACACGTGGTCGGCGGATTCGCGGGCTGGCCTGCGAGAATGGCATGAGGAGC
>NZ_JAESIF010000057.1:0-42883 GCF_016757295.1 Streptomyces sp. M2CJ-2
ACAGGCCGCATCGCGCTGACCTGCGACAACGACGCCCCGGACCCATTCATGTGCCCATCAACTGATGAACTCGGGGGCGGGGGCCGGCACCGATGTCGTCACGGCCTGTCCCGGGACGCCCGGCGGGACGGTCCGTATGCCCTCGTCCGTATGCCCTCGAGGGAGGTCCGCCGTCCCTCAAGGACACCCGCTGTCCTCAGAGGAGGTCCTCGATCGTGATCGGCAGCTTGCGCACCCGGCGCCCGGTGGCGTGATGCACGGCGTTGGCGATCGCCGCCGCCACGCCGACCTGGCCGATCTCGCCGACGCCCTTCACGCCCAACGGGTTGACGATGGCGTCCTCGACCTCGATGAGCTCGACGTCCACGTCCGGAGCGTCCGCATTGACCGCGACGAGGTACTCGCCGAGGCTCGAGTCGACCCAGCGGCCGGTGTCCGGCGCCGTGTGGTCGGCCTCCAGCAGCGCCTGCCCCAGCCCCCACAGCATGCCCCCCATCAGCTGGCTGCGGGCCGTCTTGGCGTTGAGCACCCGGCCCGGGGCGAAGGCGCCGGTCATGCGCCGCACCCGGACCAGACCCAGTTCCGCGTCCACCGCGACCTCGGCGAACTGGGCGCCGAAGGTCATCATCCCGTAGGGGATGTCGTGGGCGGGCGGGTTCCACTGGCCCAAGGCCTCGACGTCCGGCTGGGACGTGCGCCGCAGCAGATCGGTGTACGCCTCGGACGCGGTCCCGGCGGTCATGACGCCGTCCCGTACCACGACGTCGACCGGGTCCGCGCCGTGCAGAGGTGAACCGGCGTCGTTCACCGCCTTGTCGATGAGCCGGCCGCGCAGGGCGGTGGCGGCACTGTGCACGGCCGCGCTGATCATGCCGGCGCCCGCCGAACCCACCGCGGCGGCGATGGTGGGCAGGTCGCTGTCCCCGTTCTCGAAGCGGCAGCGTTCCACGCCCATGCCGAGTCCGTCGGCGGCGACCTGGGTCATGACCGTGGCGACGCCGGTGCCGAAATCGGGGGTGGCGGCCTGGACGACCGCCGTCCCGTCGGCGTAGAGACGCGCGCGGGCGCGCTGCGGGTTGGCGAGCGGGGCGACGGGATACGCCGCGGTGGCCATGCCGGTGCCGATCAGCCAGTCGCCCTCACGGCGCACGGCCGGCCGGGGATCGCGGCCGGACCAGCCGAACCGCCGGGCTCCGCGCTCGTAGCACTCCCGCAGCCCGCTGCTGGACCAGGGGAAGCCCGACATGGCGTCGACGTCGGTGTGGTTGCGCAGCCGCAGTTCGACGGGATCCACGCCGAGTTCGTGGGCGAGTTCGTCCATCGCGCACTCGAGCGCGTGCATGCCGGTCGCCTCACCCGGCGCCCGCATGAACGTCGGGGTCATGGTGTTGGCCCGGAACAACCGGTAGACGCCCTGGTAGTCGGGGCACGCGTAGATCTGCGACGAGATGCCGACGGAGGGTTCGGCCCAGTCGTCGAAGTGGGAGGTCGGGGAGAGTTTGTGGTGCCGGACGGCGGTCAGCCGGCCGTCGCGTGTCGCGCCGAGCGTCAGGTGCTGCTCCTGCTCCTCTCGATGGCCGACGGAGGTGAACATCTGCTCGCGGGTGAGGGCGAGCTTGACGGGCCGGCCGACGGCGCTCGCCGCCATGGCGGCGAGCGTCGGGTGGGCGTGGACCATCGCCTTGCAGCCGAAACTGCCGCCGACGTAGTGGCCGATGACCCGGATCCGCGACATCGGAACGCCGAGCAGCCGTGACACGGTCATCTGCGTGGCGTTGACTCCCTGGGTGGAGTCGTACAGCAGCAGGGTGTCACCGTCCCAGTCGGCCGTGGTGGCGGCCGGCTCGATCGGATGGTGGTGGTTCGCCGCGTAGGTGTACGTGCCCTCCACCCGCACGTCCGCGCCGCTCAGCCCGGCCTCCACGTCTCCGCGCTCGATGTGCCCCGGTATCCACCCTCCGAAGATCCTCTCGGGCACGTAGGCCCGGTCCCGGCCCTGGTCGAGCGTGGTGACCGGGGCGGTCTCCTCGTACGAGACACGCAGCAGGCGCGCCGCGTGCCGGGCGCGTTCCCAGGTGTCGGCGACGACGAGCGCGATCTGCTGGCCCGCGTAGTGGACGACGTCGTCCTGCATCGGGAAGAACGTCTGTCCGGGTGCCGCCGTGCCGGCGAGCGAGGGCACCAGCGGCGGCTGCTCCGCGATCCTCGGCAGGTTCTCGTGGGTGAGCACCGCCAGTACGCCCTCCGCGGCCGTCGCGGCGCTCGTGTCGATCCCGGTGACCCGTCCGGCGGCGATGCGGGAGCCGACCACGTAGGCGTACGCCATGTCCGGGAGGGGGATCTCGGCGGAGTAGCGCGCGCCCCCGGTGACCTTGGGGCGGCCGTCGACGCGGTCGAGGGGCCGTCCGATGGCGGACGGTGTCGTCGTGGTCATGGCGGGCTCCCGGTCCCGGGTGCGCGCTCGGACCCGGATCCCGTTCCGTCGCTCAGCAGCTCGAGGGTGCGGACCACGGCGCGCTGCACGAGTTCGACCTTGAAGGCGTTCATGGGGGTCGGCCGGGCATCGACCGTCTCGACACGGGCGGCCATGGCGAAGTTGTCCCGCTGGACGCGTGCGCCGACCAGGAAGTCCTCGGCCCGCCTGGCCCGCCAGGGTTTGGTGGCCACTCCGCCCAGAGCCATCCGCACGTCGGCGATCACGCCGTCCACGACGGAGAGCGCGGCCGCGACCGAGACGAGCGCGAACTCGTACGACGCGCGGTCCCTGACCTTCAGGTAGTGGGAGTGCCGTGCGACGGGCGTGGCGGGCACCTCGATCCCGGTGATCAGTTCACCGTGTTCCAGGGGGTGCTCCCGGTGCGGGGAGTCACCGGGGAGGAGGAAGAAGTCGTCGATGGCGTAGGCGCGTTCGCCGTGCGGGCCCGTCGTGCGCACCCGGGCGTCCAGCGCGACGAGAGCCACGGCCACGTCCGAGGGGTGCGTGGCGATGCAGTGCTCGCTGGTGCCGAGCACCGCGTGCCCCCGGCTGAAGCCCTCGACGGCCGGGCAACCGGTGCCGGGCTCGCGCTTGTTGCAGGGGGACTGCGCGTCGCGGAAGTACGAACAGCGCACGCGCTGGAGCAGGTTGCCTCCCATGGACGCCATGTTGCGGAGCTGTGCGGACGCTCCCAGCTCCAGTGCCTGGGCGATCAGCGGGAAACGCTCACGGACGACGGGGTCGGCGGCGACGTCGCTCATCCGGGCCAGCGCGCCGATCCGCACCCCTCCTGCCGGGGTGCCCTCGACATCGGTCAGCGGGAGATCGTTGATGTCGACGAGGCGGCGCGGGTTCAGCACGTTCTGGCGCAGCAGATCGACCTCGGTGGTGCCCCCGGCGAGGAAGTCGCTGGTGGGGTCGGTGCTCACGGCGGTGACGGCGCTCGCCGTGTCGGTCGCGCGGAGGTAGGTGATGGGCCGCACCGGGCGCCTCCCTACATACGGTCGCGGGCGGCGCGTATCGCGGCCCGTATGTGGGGATAGGCGGCGCAGCGGCAGATGTTGCCGCTCATCCACTCCTTGATCTCGTCGTCGTCCCCGGCGTGCCCCTCATGGACCAGCGCCACGGCGGACATGATCTGGCCGGGAGTGCAGTAGCCGCACTGGAAGGCGTCCTCGGCGATGAAGGCCCGTTGCATCTCGTGCAGTTCGCCGTCCCCGGACAGCCCTTCCACGGTGGTGATCTCGTGGCCTTCGCAGGTCATCGCGAGGGTGAGGCAGGCCAGCGCGCGCCGCCCGTCGACCCACACGGTGCACGCCCCGCAGGTCCCCTGGTCGCACCCTTTCTTGGCGCCCGTCAGGTGCAGGTGTTCACGCAGCGCGTCGAGCAGGCTGACGCGTGGCTCGATGTCCAGGGTGCGCTCGGTTCCGTTGACCGACAGAGCGACCCGGACCGGGCCGGGGCCCTGTTCCAGCAGTGCCGCGCCTCGCTCGGTGAGGGTCGGGCCGCGTGCGGGCATGACACACCTCCAGAAGAGCCGGCCCCCTCATTCTCCTGGACACCCGAAAGCGCCGCAAACGCCCGCGGGGGCGGCCACCCGACGGTGACGGCCACCCCCGGCGGGCGGGCCGGGCAGACCGCGGTGATCCACCGTCCGGCGGACGCCCCGGCCGCCGGACCGCACGGCTGGGAGAAGATCTGATCGTGAGCCCCCCGCTGGCGGAGGCCGTCTCCGTCGTTCTGCTCCTGACGGTGCTGGCGTGCGCCGTCGTCCGCCCGTTCGGCTGGCCGGAGGCCGTCGTCGCCGTCCCGGCCGCGGGCGTGGTCGTCGCCACCGGAGCGATCTCGCTCGACCACGCCCGTGACGAGGCCGCACGGCTCGGACCGGTGATCGGCTTCCTCGCTGCCGTCCTGGTCCTGGCCCAGCTCTGCGACGACGAGGGCCTGTTCCACGCGTGCGGGGCGTGGATGGCCCGTACCTCGGCGGGCCGCCCGCGTCGCCTGCTGGTCCAGGTGTTCGCAGCCGCGTCAGTGATCACCGCGGTGCTCAGCCTGGACGCCACCGTCGTGCTCCTCACCCCGGTGGTCTTCGCCACCGCCGCCCGGCTCGGCGCCCGGCCCACACCGCACGTCTACGCCTGCACCCACCTGTCGAACACCGCCTCGCTGCTGCTGCCGGTCTCCAATCTCACGAACCTGCTCGCGTTCACCGCCAGCGGACTGAGTTTCACCCGCTTCGCCGCCCTGATGGCCCTGCCCTGGCTGGTCGCCGTCACCACCGAATACGTGGTCTTCCGCCGGTTCTTCGCCACCGACCTGGACGCCGGAGCCCGGACTCCGCCCACCGCCGAGCCCCGCGAGCTGCCGGTCTTCGCCCTGGCCACCGTGGCCTGCACCCTGGCCGGGTTCGTCCTGACCTCCGCCCTCGGGGTCAACCCCGCCTGGGCGGCCTTCGCCGGCGCCGTCGTGCTGGCCGTGCGTGCTCTGGCGCAGCGCCGCACCAGGCCCGCCGCCCTCGTGCGCGCCGCCGCGGTCCCGTTCCTCGCCTTCGTCCTGGCCCTGGGCATCGTGGTCCGCGCGGTCGTCGACAACGGCCTCGCCACCGGCCTGGGCCGTCTCGTCCCGGACGGAACCGGCTTCGCGGCCCTGCTCGCCGTCGCGGCGCTGGCCGCGGTGCTGGCGAACCTCATCAACAACCTGCCCGCCGTGCTGGTGCTGCTGCCCCTGACCGCACCGTCCGGGCCCGGTGCCGTCCTCGCGGTGCTGCTCGGGGTGAACATCGGACCCAACCTCACCTACGCAGGCTCCCTGGCCACCCTGCTGTGGCGGCGCATCGTGCGCGAACACGACAGTGACGTCGAGCTCGGTCAGTTCACCCGGCTCGGCCTGTGCACCGTGCCCGCCGCCCTGCTGCTCGCGGTGGTGGCACTGTGGACCTCACTCACCGTCATCGGAGGCTGATCACCGTGAGAGTCATCGCCTGGATCACCGAGGGCACCTGGCCCTCCTGCGTCGACGCCGCCCGCAGCCACGCCCCCGAGGCCGCCGACATCGTGCTGCTGCACGTCACCGGTCCCGAAGCCCCCGGCGCGGCGCACGGCGCCTTCGCCGGGCTGCTCGGCCGTGGCCGTCCCGAACGCGACCCCGGCACGGCGGTCGAGCACCTGGCCACCGCCTCCGCCGAACGGCTCCTCGCAGAGGCCGCGCAGCGTCTGGCGCGTCCCTGTGACCGCGTCGAGCGCGCCGGCCGCGTCGAGCGGGAAGTCGTGGCCGCCGCCGAAGGCGCCGACCTGCTCGTCCTCGCCCGCGACGGCGACCGCACCCGTCTCGGGCCTCGCAGTCTCGGCCCCGCCGGCCGCTTCGTCGTCGACCACGCCCCCTGTCCCGTCCTGCTCGTCTGGCCCGAAACCGCCCCCGACGTCACCACCATCCCACCCCCACCGCCCCACCACCGGTAGCCGCAGACACCGAACGCCGGACCGCACCGCAGAGCGGCACACCGGACCGAAGCGCCGGCCACGGCCACGGCCCACGGCGAGCAGGCCTGTGCCCGTCGCACCGGTCGTCAGGACCAGTGTCTTTGAGCCACTTTGGTTCACTGTTGAATGTGTGCCGCACACATCGCCAGTGTTCTCGTGTCACCTCTACTGTTCCGCTACCGCACGGACCGGCACCTCGACCGGACCTCATGCCTCAGGGAGCAGGTGCACTTGATGCGAGCCCGTCAACGCTTCTTCCGGTGGTCCCCCGCCTTGATACTCTCCGTCCTGGTGGCCCTGCTGACGTCGGCAGGTACCGCCCAGGCCGCCACTCCCCACACGGTGCCCCCGGTCTCGGGCAGTCTCACCGGCCACAACATATCCGGCGTGTACGTCTCCGGGATCTCCTCCGGGGGCTACATGGCAGGTCAGCTGCACGTCGCCTACTCGAAGAAGATCAAGGGCGCGGCGATCTTCGGGGCGGGACCGTACTACTGCGCCCAGAACAACGTCTACCAAGCCCTGTACGGCTGCGGGGACAACATCTACCCCACCTATACGAGCACTCTGACCTCGAGGACCTCCACCTGGTCCTCCTACGGGTGGATCGACCCGGTCGGCAACCTGTCCGGCAGCCCCGTGTACCTCTACCAGGGCAAGAACGACACCGTGGTGAAGCCCTCGGTCGGCGATGCCGGGAAGGCCTTCTACCAGCACTTCGGCGCGAACGTGACCTACGACAACACCTCCGCGGCGGGGCATTCCTGGGTCACCCCGTACGGGCCGAACAGCTGCACCGCCAACAGCGCGCCGTACCTGAACAACTGCGGCACCGACCCCCAGAGAGCGCTGCTGCAGAAGCTCTTCGGCTCGGTCTCCTCCCCCAACACCGGGCCGCTGACGGGCAAACTCATCAAGTTCGGGCAGAGCACCCACGCCGTCAACGGAATGCCGAGCACCCTGAGCATGGGCAGCTCCGGGTTCGCCTACGTCCCCAAGTCCTGTGAGTCGGGGCAGAGCTGCCGCCTGATGGTCTCCCTGCACGGCTGCCTGCAGGGGTACGACAAGATCGGTACGACCTTCGTCGACCGCGCCAACCTCAACCAGTACGCCGACAACAACAAGATGATCGTCCTGTACCCGCAGGCCACGTCGTCCTATGTGAACCCCAACGGATGCTGGGACTGGTGGGGCTACCTCGGCGCCACCAACTACCCCATCAAGGGCGGTGCCCAGGTCGAGACCATCATGAACATGGTCTCCGCACTCGGCGGCTGAGCCCCACCCGCCGGGGTGGGCCCGTACCGCGGGCCCACCCCGACGTGCTCCGCCCTCACGGTGAGCGGCTCTCCCGGGCATCTCGGGAACGACATGTGCGCCGACCCGGAGGCGGGGATCCTCGCGAGAAATGACGTCCCTCTCTCGTGCCTGGAATTCCCATTCCCGTGCCTGTTCTTGCCCGGGATCATGCCGGTATGACGATCTCTGCCGTGCTCTTCGACGTGGACGGAGTCCTGTTGGACTCCGCAGCCGCCCACCGGAGAGTCTGGACCTCCTGGTCACGAGCACGGGGACTGGATCCCGAGAAGGTCTGGACGCTCACCTTCGGACGGCGCCCCGAGGACACCGTCAGGGACGCGGCTCCGCATCTGGACGCAACCACCGAGCGAAAGGCGCTCGATGAGCTGTTGGCCCGGGAAAGGGGCGGTTTCCCGCCGATCGACGGAGCTGCCGATCTGCTGGAGGCGTTGTCCGACAGCCCTTGGGCGATCGTGACTTCCGGCGACCGGGACTCCGTCACGGAGCGTTTCACGGCGACCGGCCTCCCCCTCCCCGCGGTGCAGGTCTACGGCAGCGACGTGGAACACGCGAAACCCGCCCCGGACTGCTTCTCCCTTGCTGCCGCCCGGCTCGGCACGGCCCCCGCCGCGTGCCTGGTCGTCGAGGACGCGCCGGCAGGAGTGAGCGCGGCTGTGGCGGCGGGCTGCAAGGTGATCGGTTTGACCACCACCCATGCGGAAGCATCCCTCCGGCAGGCGCACATGTGCGCCGATTCTTTGGCCGAGGTACAGGAACTACTGCTCGCAGAAGGACTTTTGGCCAGGTCCTGAAGCAAGAACGCGCTCCGAGACGGGCCGGCAAGAACCCACCCCGCAAACGGGACTGAGCCGCCCTGAGATTCAGGGAAGAGCACGGGACGCTCGTCACGGTCACGGTCGACCGGCTGCCGCATCACGCGCACATCGTCCTGACCGAAGGCACCGGCCTCCGGCTGACCCGGGCGACCACGGGCCGCGGGGTCAAGCCGCTCCACCAGGTCCTGTCCGGCGGATCATGCGGCTCATAGACTGCGACAATGGAACGCGTGACCGAGGTGCCCGAGAACTTCGCCCAGTCCGCCGATCCGGCTCGGGTGAACGACTACAACGCTTTCGCCGAGGCGTACTCGGCGGAAACCGAGGACAACCTCGTGAACGCGTACTACGCGCGGCCCGCGATGGTGACCCTCGCCGGAGACGTGGCCGGCCGCCGGGTCCTGGACGCCGGCTGCGGTTCGGGCCCCCTGTCCGCCGCACTGCGCGACCGCGGCGCCGTCGTCACCGGCATCGACGCCAGCGCCGGGATGCTGGCACTGGCCAGGCGGCGGCTCGGTGACGACGTGGCCCTGCACCTGGTCGACCTGAGCGACCGTCTGCCGTTCGCCGACGGTGCGTTCGACGACGTGGTCGCGTCGCTGGTGCTGCACTACCTGGAGGACTGGGGGCCGACGCTGGCCGAGGTGCGGCGAGTGCTCAGGCCCGGCGGCCGGCTGATCGCGTCGGTGGATCACCCCTTCGTGGCCTACACGATCCAGGATCCTCGACCCGACTACTCCGCGACCACCAGCTACACCTTCGACTGGACGTTCGACGGGCGGTCCGTCCCGATGAGGTTCTGGCGCAAGCCACTGCACGCGATGACCGACGCCTTCACCACCGCCGGCTTCCGCCTTACCGTCATCAGCGAGCCGCAGCCCGACCCGGCCGCCCGTGAACTGTTCCCCGACGACTTCCACGACCTCTCGACCAAACCCACCTTCCTGTTCTTCGTCCTCGAGGTACCGTCGTCGGCCACCGGCTCGGACGACCGGACAGGCGCGGAGCACCAGCGGAGCCGGAGTCGGATCGAGGCGACCGTTCGCACCCCTGCCATCGACGAGCAGCGTGACCAGCAGTCATGCGAACCCGGCCAGGATGGCGCGTGAGCGTCAGGAGCTCATCGCGGCTCGGTCGGACTCGCTGCGCAGAACGCAGAATTCGTTGCCCTCGGGATCAGCAAGGATCGCCCAACCAGAGCCATCGGGATTCCGGTGATCGGCGACAAAGGTGGCGCCGAGGCCCAGCAGCCGTTCCACCTCCTGCTCGCGCGAGGTCTCAGGGCGCAGACACAGATGGATCCGGTTCTTGATCGTCTTGGCCTCGGGCACCTGGTTGAAGTGCAGCACCGGGCCCTCCGCCAGCAGCACCTGAACCTCCCGGTCGCCCGGTCTGTCCTCCGGATGCAGGGGACGGCCGGTCACCCCGCTCCAGAACCGGGCCAGCTCGTAGGCATCCGCACAGTCGATCGCCACGTTCTGCACCACCGAAACCATGCGCGCAAGCCTTCCCGACTTCCGCCCCGGACGCCACCGATTTGCGCTCGGCCTTCGTGCACACGGCTCAGCGGCCTCGGGGCCGAACGACGGGCTGAGCCGCCCCACCCTCGTGCCCCGGCGTGAACAGCGGACTCCTCCCGCCGCCCGCCCGGCCCTTAATCGCCTTTCGTGCCCTGCCGGGTGGGAGCTAGTGTTCGCGCAGCGAGTGACTCACAAGGAGCGAAGACATGGTCGTTCGTCCGAGCACGCGTTGACGTCTGAGGCCGCGAGCGGCCTGTCATCGCGTGCTGCCCTCACAGCGCGGCACAGCGAGCCTTCCCTTCCCGCTGCCTGAAACCGTCGGTGCGCCTGGCGTGCGCCGGCCGGCGGCTCTCGTCTTCGGTCATCCGAGGGGCCCTGTGCTGTCTTCTTCCTCCGCTTCCTCCGCTGGATCCGATTCCGTTCGGCCTGCTCCGTCAAGCCTGGGGCGGGACGGCGACTTCCGCCGGCTCTGGGTGGGCCAGACGGCCTCCCAACTGGGCGAACACGCGAGTCTGGTGGTTCTGCCGCTCTTCGCCGTCCTGACGCTCGACGCCGGCGCCGGCCAGTTGGGCGCCCTGCGCGCGGTGGGGCAGGCGCCGATTCTGCTACTCTCGCTCTTCGTCGGCGCGTGGGTGGACAGGTGGCGGACCCGCACGGTGATGGTGTTGACGGACGCCGGCCGGGCCCTGGCGCTGGGCGCCGCCGCCGTGGCCGGCCTCCTCGGCTGGCTCGTCCTGCCGGCGCTGCTCGTGGTCGCCTTCGCCGTCGGGGCACTGTCCGTGTTCTTCGACGTGGCGTACCAGGCGTCCTTGGTACGGCTGGTGAAACGCGATCAGTTGGTGCGGGCCAACAGTGCGCTCGAGGGCAGTCGGTCCGCGGCGCAGATCGGCGGCCCCGCCCTCGGTGGTGCGCTGGTGTCCGTGCTGTCGGCGCCGATCGCTGCCGCCTCCAGCGCGCTGTTCTTCGCGCTGTCGTTCCTGTCGATCCGACGGATCGGTCGCCACGAATCCGTCCCCGAGCGCTCGGAACATCCCCCTCGGGTCTGGCGGCGGATCCGGGAGGGCCTCCGCTTCGTCGCCGGCGACCCCTCGCTGCGGGCCGTGTGCCTCGCGTCGGCCGCCTTCCAGTTCTTCTTCGCGGCGGTGACGACCCTCTATCTGCTGTTCCTGCCGCGGGACCTGCACCTGTCGGGCACCGCCGTCGGGCTGGCACTGTCGGCGACGGGACCCGGAGCGCTCCTGGGCTCGCTGCTGGCCGCCCGCCTGCCGAGCCGGTTCGGGCATGGCGCCGTGCTCGTGTCCGCGGCGGCACTCGGCGACGGCGTGTTCCTGTGTGTGCCCGCACTGCACGGTTCCTCCGCGGTGACGGTTCCCGCGCTCCTTGTGATCAGCTTCGTGTTCGGGGCCTTCGGTCAGTTGGTGAACGTCACGCTCATGGCCGTCCGGCAGACCCTCACTCCGGACGGGATGCAGGGCCGCGCGACCGCGACGATCAACTTCGTCGGCATGGGGCTGCCCCCGCTCGGTTCGCTGCTCGGCGGCTTCCTCGCGGAAGCATGGGGGACGCGCACCAGTCTCCTGGTGACAGCCGCAGGCATGCTGCTGTCACCGGCACTGATGGCCCTGTCCCCACTCGCCCGCCTGGGACGCACGCTTCCCGCCCCGCCGGAGGCTCCGGCCCCGGCTGCGTGACGGCCTGGCCCCTGCCGCCGCGAACAAACGCGGGTACTGCGCACCAGCCGGTGCGCCTGTCCTTCTCATCGGGTGAGCACGTACCACTCGGGCGAGTCCGTGTCTCCGAGCTGGTAGTTCAGCTTGGGCCGGCCGTCCGTACCGCTCAGTGTCCACTGCCCCGACCAGCAGTCGCCGACATCGATGGTGACGCTCTGGAGCCAGGGGTTGTCGTCCGGTGCGAACCTCCACGTGCCCGAGCCCTCGCATCTCCCGTCCGTCGGCTCCACTCCACCTTCGCTCCAGGTGCCGGTGGCCACCGCACGCCCTTCCTCGTCCAGCCGCAGCGCGCCGCCACGGCCGTCGTTCCACGTGCCGACCAGGTCCGCGGCGTGGACCCGGGGCGGTGCGTACTCGTCCACCAGCCCGGTCCCGTAAGCCAAGGACCCCACGGCGACCACGGCGACCGCCGACAGCAGGCCGACCCCGACGACCGTCCCGTACGGGCGTCCACGGGTGAGGGCCCACCGCGTCAGCAGCGTCACCGTCGACAGCGCCGCCGTGCCGGACAGCCACACCCACAGCCAGGTCTCCAGGCCGTTCCCCCTCACCGCCGGCCACAGCGCCACCGCGGCCGCCCAGCAACCGGCCACCGCCGGAATCCACCACTCCACGTGCCGACCGGCACACCGTCGCCCCGCCCACACGGCGACCGACAGCGTCGGCAACACCCCGAACAACGTGCCCAGGAACGCCACGGGAAGACCGAAGCAGAACAGGAAAGGAAGCATCAGCAACACGATGCCGGGACCACCGCTGCGCATCGGAGACTCCCCTGCCATCTCCACGAAGCCCACGATCTCCACGGCCGTCGGAGCCATCATCAGCACCGCCACCATGGAAACGGAGATCGGCTGCGGCCCCCGCGAGCCGTGCGGGCGCCCCGGCTCCTTCACCCGCAGCCCCGGCGGCCGCTTCACTCTGTCGTTCACATGCCCCTCCCCCATCCGGTGTCATCATTCCTTGCCTTCGGGGCAGCTTCGACGACGCGGGCCGCGATGCTGACCTGCCCGTGTCGGAACCGCTCCCCGCAGGTGCGGGGAGCGGTTTCCGGGCTGGTACTACAGCGGCGGTCGGACCGAGTGCGTACGGAAGTTCCGGAGATTCGGTCAGGCCGGTACCGCCCGCCGCACGGCCTGCTCCCAGATACACAGCCCCACGCGGAGGAATTCGCGCACGACCGCGGTCTCCTCGCCCGTCCAGGCTCCTTCACCAGCGGTCGGTTCGAGAGCGTCACCGCCGAAGATCTTTTCGTAGGCGCTGTCGTGGATCGCCCCTTGGGAGGGAAGGGGCGGGCCGACCTTCAGACTGCGGGAGAGGTCTTCGAAGAAGTTCCACGCGTCCAGCAGCAGTCCCGCAGACACCGAGCCTGGGTCAGGGTGCTCGACCCACCGCCGTACGGCGGCCAGATCGAGAGCGGCTTCGTCCTCCCAGATGAGCTCCCGGTCGTTGCGACCGCAGTATTCCCGCAGCGTCTCGAGGTCATGGAACGCGAGGAGCCTTCCGAGGCCGTCGACGGCGAACTCATCGGGGGCATCTCCCTCTCCGGGCCGCCAGATCAGCGTCAGGTCCCCTCTCCCGGTCCCGATCCGGTACGGATGGTGCTCAGCCATGCAGGGGCTCCCGTGGTCTCGCGGCGACGCTCGCCGCGTGGGCCATCCTGCCTGCAATCGGGGCGCGGTTGAACGTCGAGGTGGCGATGCCGGGACACACTTCCACGCCCGAGGAGGACACCGTCCCAAAGCCGTGAGCACTTCGGACGCCATTGCCCCAATACCGCTCGTTTGAGCGCTTAAGTGACACGCGCTCGCCGACTGCTCACGGTTTTCGGCACGACATCCGTCTCCGGCCCCGCAGCACCGGGCCCTCGGAGGCCTCCACACCACCCGGCGGAACACCGTCCTCGACCTGGTGCAGCCACTCCCGCACCCGCACCCGCACCCGCACCCGCACCCGCACCCGCACCCGCACCCGCACCCGCACCCGCAGGGATGGTCCCGGTTCCGACGACCGCCGTGGGCACACCTGTCCTTGCCGGACACGGCCCCCGAAGCCGGCGGCCCCAGGGTCGGCCACGTGCGTCGCGGCTGGGGCGTGTGTTCGTCGGTCCCGCGTCCGGCGTCAGCGCGGTTCTCGGATGCCGTCGATGATGCGGGTCCAGTTGTCGCCGCCGTGTCCGTCCTCGATCGCGCGCCGGTAGTGGGCCTGCACGGCCAGGGGGAGCGCGAGGTCGAGGCCGAGTGACGTACTGGTCTCGACGATGTGGTCGGACGTCGCACCCATCATGGTGACCGTGCTGAGGTCGCCGGGGTGCTCTCCGGCGTCGAGCGCGGCGCCGGGGTTCTCTTCACCGGCCCTCAGGATGTCGCCTGTCGAGTCGGCGGAGGAGAGCAACTCCGGCAGCGCTTCCCGGGCCTTCATTCCTGCGGTGCCCAGCATCGCGGTGGCGTGCATCAGTCCGGACAAGGTGCTGAGGAACAGGGTGAGTTGGGCTTGGTACATCATCTGGGCGAGGCCTGGGTCCGCGCCCAGATGCTTCGGTGTCCCGAGCAGTGCCAACGTCGCCAGGTGGCGCTGCATCGCCTCGTCGGGGCCGCTGTAGTAGGCATGGGCGGCCTCCGTGCCGACCATCGGCGCGGGGACCATGAGACCTCCGGTGAGGAAGGCGGCGCCGTGGCCCGCTGCCCAGGTTGCTGCCTCGCGTGTGCGGCCGGGGGTGTCGGAGCTCAGGTTGACCAGAGTCCGGCCGGCGAGCGATTCGGTGGCGCTGTCGAGGACGTCGTACATCGCCCGGTAGTCGGTGAGGCTCAGGAGCACGAGGTCACTCGCTTCGACCGCCTCGCTGGGTGTCGCCGCGAGCGTCGCTCCGTCGGTGACGACGCCGTCGGCCCGACCGGCGGTGCGGTTCCAGACGGTGACCGGGTGGCCGGCGGTGAGGAGGGTGCGTGTCATCGCCCGGCCCATCGGGCCGAGTCCGATCACGGTGACAGCACTGTTCTGCCTGGTGGTGAGGTTCCGTTGTTCGTTCACTCCTCCATCCTCGAAGAGCGCCACTACTCTCGGAAGTACCCACTGTTTTCTGCGGTACTTACCTTTCAGTAAGGGGACCAGTGATGGCCAAGGCACCGAGACGCGGGCCTTACATCTGCGGCATCGACGCTGCGCTCGACGTGGTGAGCGGCAAGTGGAAGGGGCTGATCCTCTGGGAACTCGATTCCCGTCGTGTATGCCGCTTCGCTGAGCTCCGTCGCGCTCTGCCGGGAGTGAGCGAGAAGATGCTGACGCAGCATCTGCGCGAGATGGAGGCGGACGGTCTCGTGCACCGGGAGGTTTACGCCGAGGTGCCGCCGCGGGTGGAGTACTCCCTGACCGAGCACGGACGCACGCTCAATCAAGCGCTCGGGCAGCTCGGCATCTGGGGAAGTGAGCGGATGCGTCGCGAGGGCATCGAGCAGGTCGTGACGGCCACGGGCAGGTGACTTCGCGGAAGGCGACCACGTAGACGTGGGACCGTCTGCACCCCCGGCTGATCCGCTGCGGAGAAATTCCGTGAGGGTTCTCGCGGGTCGCGCCAGGGTGAGTGCGCGGCAAAGACCGAGACGGCAGATGCGCTTGCGGCCGGACGCCGTGGTGGGGACGGGAGTCTCTGTGCGTACCGGGTGCGGGGGCTCGGCCGCAGCGGGGGGGTTCTGCGGATCGGTGGCAGGGGCGACGAACCCGACCGGGTGCGCCGGCGCGTCCCCTCGGGTGCGGTGCTGGAACTGATCATGGCCGGGGTGGAGCTGTGGAACTCCTGCCCAGTGGTCGTGAAGCCCTGTTCGCGCAGCGTCTTCGGCAGTGGGCAGGGTACCCCCCGGGGTTTGTGATTCGTGGCGGTGGTGGTTTTCCAGGAGACCCTGCCGGTCCGGCCGTCGTCGGTTCGTAAGATCGCGTATGTGGCTCCCTGCTGACCGCCGAGCGCTTGAGCTGGGAGAGAATACGGCTGGATTCGTGAGGCATCGTGGGTCCCCGCGGCCTCCTGCCGGAACGGACACGGAGCGAGGGCGGCACGCTCGACCGATGTCCGGTGGTGGTGAGTGACTTCACCAAGGGGGAGAAACGTGACCAAAGGTTGGTTCAAGCGCTGGTGGACGATGGCTCTCCTGGCTGTGGGGCTGGCCGGCATCGTGATCTACGACGTCTGGCGGGTGGTGAGGATTCTTGCGGAGCCGGTGGTGGACTGGTGGGGCCTTCTCGGGCCGTGTCTGGGGGGAATCTGGCTCGCGCTCCTGGCTGCTCAAGCTGCTCGCCGAGCGGTCAGCCTCTACAGGGCGGCGCGGCCCGTAGGCGGTGAGGCGCAGGTCGGCCACTGAATCCGTGGCAGGACTGCACGAACCTCGACCACGCGGTCGGCGGAGCCTTGATGGCCGGGTCACCGTCAGCAGCCGGCGCAACGGAGCGACTGGGTGGGTGGTCTTCTCCGCCTCGATGAACGCGTACACGTCGTTCATCGATCGCTCTCCTTCGCGAAGAAGACCGCCGCACCATGGCCGCCGAAGAGGACGACGCGTCACGGCGGGCGTTCCTGGAAGAGTTTCCGGACACCTTCGGGCTCGTCGAGGACGCGGCCTGACAGGATCTTCAGGCGAACCGCTGAGTCGCATGGCGGCAGTGGCGCGTGGGCGGGGCGGTGGTCAGGCGGCGCGGATCGCGGAGACGTCGAACTCCAGCTTCACCTTCTCGCCGACCAGCACGCCGCCGGTCTCCAGCACGCTGTTCCAGGTCAGGCCCCAGTCGGTGCGGTCGACCGTGGTGGAGCCCTCGAAACCGGCGCGCTCGTTGCCGAAGGGATCGGTTGCCGTGCCGGTGTGGGTCAGGCCCAGGACGACCGGGCGGGTGACGTCCTTGATGCTCAGGTCGCCGGTCAGACGGTAGGTGTCCGCGGAGAGCTGCTGCACGGAGGTGCTGCGGAAGGACAACGTGGGGTGGGCCTCGGCGTGGAAGAAGTCGGCGCTGCGCAGGTGCTGGTCGCGCTGCTTCTGGCGGGTGTGGAGACTGGCGGCCTTGATGGTCACGTCGGCGGTGGAGCGCCCGGGACGCTCGCCGTCCAGGTACAGGCGGCCGTCGAAGTCTTCGAAGGTGCCGCGGACCTTGGTGATCATGGCATACCGGGCGACGAAGGCGATGCTGCTGTGCGCGGGGTCGATGGTCCAGATGCCGGTCAACCGGGCGGTGTTCGGCGCGGAGGCTGAGTCGGCGGCCGGGGTGGGGGCGGTGGCGCGGCGACGGTTGAACAGGCCCATGGGGTCGTCCTTCGGGGAGGGGAGGTCTTCCGCCCTCCCCTAACATATTGAACCTTGAATCAATTCCGGGTGATTTCTGCATTCCCGGCGGTCCGGCAACCTGAGCACGGCAGCCACGAGAATCCGCCGACCCCACGGCCGGGAAGGTCGCCGACACGGTTGCCGTGCCGGGCGGGGATCCGCTGAACCGGCCGCACTGCGGAAACTTTCGTCAGGTCGCACCCCACGGGCCGACCGCACGGATCGCTGCGCGCGTCACGCCGCGGTGACGGCGGCGTGCATTTCCCACATCAGGACCTCGGCACCGTCGGGGCCGGCGGTGATGCGCTGACCCTCCGCACCGGTGACGCGGACCGCGTCACCGGTGGCCAGCGGGCCCGCGCCCTCCAGTTCGGCGCTGCCCCGGGCGAGGAAGAGGTGGGTGAAGGGGGCGGTGACGATCGGGAGGGTCTCGTCGGGGCGGATGCGGGCGACGTGCAGGGCCGCGTGTTTCTGCCGGAGGCCGATCGCGCGCTGGTGGGCGTGCCGGGGCATGCCGGAGGCGAGGGTGGTCCAGCCCCCGCGGGCGAGTTCACCGTTGATGTCGAGCTGCTCGTAGCCGGGCTTGATGCCGGCCTCGTCGGGGATGACCCACATCTGGATGAAGTGGACGGGATCCTGGTGGGCGGGCTCGCCGGTGAGGGTCCAGGAGTCGTTCTTCTCACTGTGGAGGATGCCGGTGCCGGCACTCATCCGCTGGGCGAGGCCCGGATAGATCACCCCGTTGTGGCCCTCGGAGTCCTGGTGGACCAGACCGCCGTCCAGCACCCAGGTGATGATCTCCATGTCGCGGTGGGGGTGGGTGTCGAAGCCGGTGCCCGGCGCGACGACGTCGTCGTTGGAGACCAGCAGCAGCCCGAAGTGGGTGTTCGCGGGGTCCCAGTGGCGGGAGAAGGAGAAGGAGTGCCGGGAGTCGAGCCAGCCGGCGCGGGTGCGGAAGCGCTCGCCGGCGCGGCGGACGTCGAGGGCGGAGGCCATGGCGGTGTCCTTGTCGTCGGTGGGGGCAGGTCATCGGACCAGGGGTTAGTTGAACGTTATACCAATCTGCGAGCCCGGCCGCCTCTCCACCCCCGCAGGCACGGACGCCCTCGCAATGGTTTACCGTTCAACTAACACCCGGCAGTGGGTGTTCAGCACCGGAACGAAAGCTGTCATGGGCATCTTCAGCCGTCACCGCACCCCCGACACCAACCGAACGGAGACCGCAGCCGTGCGCACCCAGACCAAGCTCGCCGTCGTCTACTACTCCTCCACCGGCATCGTCGCCGAGATCGGTAAGGAGATCGCCCAGGCGGCGGAGAAGGCCGGCGCCGAGGTCCGCCTGCTCAAGGCCGCCGAGCTGGCCCCGCAGGCCGCGATCGACTCCAACCCGGCCTGGGCCGCCACCGCCGCCGCCACCGCCGACATCCCCGTCGCCACCCCGGCCGACATCGAGTGGGCCGACGCCGTGATCTTCGGCTCGCCCACCCGCTTCGGCAACATCGCCTCGCAGCTCAAGCAGTTCATCGACACCCTCGGCGGCCTGTGGGCCCAGGGCAAGCTGGCCGACAAGGTCTACAGCGGCTTCACCGCCTCCTCCACCGCCCACGGCGGCCAGGAGTCCACCCTGCTCGCGCTGTACAACTCCGTCCACCACTTCGGCGGCATCCTCGTGGCCCCCGGCTACACCGACCCCGCCAAGTTCGCCGACGGCAACCCCTACGGCACCTCCCACGTCGACGCCCAGGGCAACAACCCGGTCGACGCCACCACCCGCACCGCCGCCCGCGTCCAGGCCGAGCGCGTCGTCAAGATCGCTTCCGGTCTCAAGGCCGGCCTCGCCGCCGCCTGAGCCGTCCCTCCTTCGGGAGCGCGCCGGAGCCCGGCCCGTCGGCCGCACAACGGGGTGCGGCCGACGGGCCGTCACGGATCCGACCGATCCCCGCCCAGTCGGCGGACCGGCACCCGCCCACCTTTTGCCTTGCGCTCAAGCGGGTACTGCGATGTGTCGGGTTCGTGCATGAAGCCGAGAGGTCGCAGGCGACATCACCCGCTTCCGTTTCAGAGGAACCGGCGAGACCCGTGAGACCAAAACAAGCGAGTCACCGAACACCCTGGTCCCGGGGCCCTGTTCGACGGCTGGTGACGGGGTGGCGCGCCGGCCTGGAGCCGGGATCGCGCCAGGTCGGCGCTGTGCAGAAAAGTGTCGAGCGGGAGCGGCTGCGTGGCGAGGGCACCCTCGTGCAGCACGAGGAGCCGGGTGGCGAGGAGGTCCTGGCGATGGGTGTGCCCGAGTCCATGTGCGCGGTGCGCATCACAGGACACGGAGGGCCGGAGGTTCTTGAGCTGACGGAAGTGGCCGTGCCTGCTCCGCGGGCGGGAGAGGTACTGGTCCGGGTCGGCGCGGTGGCGCTGAACGACACCGACCTGTGGACCCGGGAAGGCGCCTACGGCCGCCCGGGAGACCCGAAGGCGCTGTCGGGCCGGCGGGGCCCGATCGACTTCCCGCGCGTTCAAGGCGCCGACGTGGCCGGCCGGGTCGTGGCGGTCGGCGCCGACGTGGACGGGAGCCTCGTCGGGTGCCGGGTGGTCGTCGACCCGGCGGTCTACGACACCGAAGGGCCGGACGCGAACCCGGTGGGTCTGATGGGGAGCGAGCGCGACGGTGGTTACGCCGAGTACGTGACCGCGCCGGCGGAGCGTGTGCACGACGTGACGCGGTCCCCGCTCACGGACGATCAGCTCGCGACACTGCCGACCGCCTACGGCACGGCGCTGGGCATGATCGAGCGGGGTCGGCTGCGGGAGGGGGAGACCGTCCTGGTCTCGGGGGCGTCCGGCGGCGTCGGCCTCGCGCTGGTGCAGATCGCCCGCGCGCGGTGCGAGGGTGCTCGCCATCAGTAGTGGGCCCAAGATCGATGCGGTGCGCGAGGCAGGCGCGCACGAAGTCGTCGACCGCGCGGGAAACGTCGCCGAGCAGATCCGCGCCGCCGCCCCGGAGGGCATCGACGTCGCACTCGACGTCGTGGCCGGCGAACTGGTGGGTGAGGGGCTGCCGCTGCTGCGCGAAGGAGGCCGGTGGGTGATCGCCGGCGCACTGGGCGGGTACGACGTGACCTTCGACGTGCGCCGCCTCTACCTGCATAACGCGCAGGTCGTCGGCTCCGCGATGCACACGCCCACGCACTTCGGCCTCCTCATGGACCTGGCTCGTCAGGCCGAGGTCCAGCCCGTTGTCTCCGCGGCCCTCCCACTGGAGCAGGCCGCTCAGGCGCAGGAGGAACTCGCCCGCGGGAGGCACGTGGGAAAGATCGTCATGCACCCCTGAGTTCTCCATCCGGCGGATCACGGTCCGCCCCTCTCACGCGGACCGGAGCGGGCCGGGTGAGAGGGGCGTCGAAGAGGGAGGCACACCATACGCGTGGCGGGCCTGGGGGTCCGGGAGTTCTACAGGTCCTGCAGGAGGCTCGTCACCGAACCGTTCTCGAAGATCTCCCGTATCGCCTGGGCGATCAGTGGGGCGATGGACAGGACCTCGACCTTGTCCAGTCCGGTCGCGGCGGCGGTCGGCAGGGTGTCGGTGAAGACGAACCGGCTGACCCTGCTGTTCTTCAGGCGGTCGAGGGCCGGTCCGGACAGGATGCCGTGCGTCGCGGCGACGATGACGTCCTCCGCGCCGGCGTCGTAGAGGGCGTCCGCCGCCGCGCAGATCGTGCCGGCGGTGTCCACCATGTCGTCCACCAGGACACAGACCCGGCCCTCCACCTCGCCCACCACCTCGTGAACGCTCACCTGGTGCGCGACGTCCTTGTCCCTCTTCTTGTGGACGATCGCGAGCGGCACGCCCAGCCGGTCGCACCACCGGTCGGCCACCCGCACCCGCCCTGCGTCGGGCGACACCACCGTGAGCCGGTGGTGCTCGGTGAGGCCGGCCACGTGGTCGGCGAGCAGGGGAAGCGCGAACAGGTGGTCGACGGGGCCGTCGAAGAAGCCCACGATCTGGTCGGTGTGCAGGTCGACCGTAATGATCCGGTCCGCGCCGGCCGCCGTGAGCAGGTCCGCCAGCAGACGGGCGGAGATCGGCTCGCGGCCCTTGTGCTTCTTGTCCTGGCGCGAGTAGCCGTAGAAGGGCGCCACGGCGGTGATGCTGCGGGCGGAGGCCCGTTTCAACGCGTCGATCATGATGAGCTGTTCCATGATCCACGTGTTGATGGGGTGGGTGTGGGACTGGATGAGGAAGCAGTCCGCGCCGCGCACGGACTCCTCGTGGCGGACGTAGATCTCGCCGTTGGCGAAGTCCCGTGCCTGGGTGGGGACGAGGGCCGTGCCGAGCCCGGCGGAGATGCGTTCGGCGAGGTCGGGGTGGGCCCTTCCGGTGAAGATCTGCAGCCGGCGCCCGACGGCCGGCGACCCCGGCTTCACCGGCTGCTTTCCCGGCCGAGGGCCGGGTAGTCGGTGTAGCCGCGGTGGTCGCCGCCGTAGTAGGCGGACTCGTCGGGGGTGTTGAAGGGGCCGCCTGCCTGGATACGGGCGGGCAGATCGGGGTTGGCGAGGAAGAGGGCGCCGAGGGAGACGGCGTCGGCGAGGCCCTCGTCGAGCACCTGCCGGGCGGCCTCGACGCCGGCCGGGAAGGAGTCCGGGGTGGCGTGCGGGTTGACGATCAGGTTGCCCTGCCACAGGTCGCGCACGGTCCTGGTGACGGGACGGGTGACGATCTCGCAGACCTCCAGGAAGGCCAGGTCCGGCAGAGCCTGGACGAGGGCCGTGTACAGCTCCTCGGTTTCGCCTTCGGCGATGTCGTTGTAGGTGTTGCCGGGTGAGACGCGCACGCTGGTGCGCTCGTTGCCGATGGCGGCGGCGACGGCCTCGGTGACCTCGACGGTGAAGCGGATGCGGTTCGCGATCGAGCCGCCGTAGGCGTCGGTGCGGTGGTTGGTGTTCGCGGCCAGGAACTGGTGCAGCAGGAAGCCGTTGCCCGCGTGGATCTGCACACCGTCGAAGCCGGCCTCGACCGCGTTGCGGGAGGCGGTGACGAAGTCCTGGACGGTGGCGGCGATCTCGTCGGCGGTCAGCTCGTGCGGAACCGGATAGTCCTGCGGGCCGTCCGGGGTGAAGCACCGGCCCGCGGCGGCGACCGGCGAGGGAGCGACCGACTGGTGGGCGCTGTCGTAGAGGGAGGGGTGGCCGATGCGGCCGGAGTGCATCAGCTGGACGACGATCCTGCCGCCGCGGGCGTGCACCGCGTCCGTGACGGCGCGCCATGTCCTGACCTGCTCCGGGTGGTGCAGGCCCGGCGTGTTGAGGAAGCCCTGACCGACCTGGGACGGCTGGGTGCCCTCCGTGATGACGAGGCCGGCGGAGGCGCGCTGAGCGTAGTACTCGGCCATCTGCTCGGTGGCGCCGCCGCACGGCTTGGCCCGGTTGCGGGTCATGGGCGCCATCACGAGGCGGTTGGCGAGCGTGATCTTGCCGAAGGTGACGGAGTCGAACAACGTGGTCATGTTCTTCCTTGGCTGGTTCTAGTTCTGGGATTCGGCGGTCTGGTGGCGGGCGTAGGCGGCGGCCAGGCGGCCCCCGACTTCGGCCGTGGAGATGAGGACGGCCATGTTGGCCTGCGCGGTCCGTCCCCCGGTGGCCCTGTCGACGGCGTGCATCAGGTACTTGGTGAGGCCCTGGCCGGTGACACCGTCCCGCTCCGCCCTGGCGAGCGCGTCGGCGATCGCGGCCTCGGCCTCGGCGGCGTCGACGGCGTCCTCCGCGCGCGGCGGGGTCGTGAGGACCACACCGCCGGGGTGGCCCGTGGCCCAGTGGGTGGCGACGACCTTCGCGACGAGGTCCTCGTCGTCGATGCGGTGCGGGGCGCGGACGCCGCTGGAGGCGCAGTAGAACGCGGGGAAGTCGTCGGAGCCGTGGGAGATCACCGGGACGCACTGCGTCTCCAGGTACTCCATGGTCAGCTTCAGGTCGAGGATCATCTTGGCGCCCGCGCAGACGACCGCGACCTTGGAGCGGGTGAGCTGGATCAGGTCCGAGGAGATGTCCATCGTCGTCTCGGCGCCGCGGTGCACGCCGCCCAGGCCGGCCGAGGAGAAGAACGGGATGCCGGCCAGTTCGGCGGCCACCAGCGAGGAGGCGACGGTGGTGGCGCCGCGTCCGCCACGGGCCAGTGTCACCGGCAGGTCGCGGCTGGAGACCTTCGGGATGCCGGATTCGGCCGCGAAGCGCTCGATGTCCCGCTCGGTCATGCCGACCCGGATCGTGCCGGCCTCGACGCAGATGGTCGCGGGGACGGAGCCGCCCTTGCGGACGGCGGCCTCGACCTTGAGCGCGGTCTCGGCGTTGTGCGGGTACTTCAGTCCGTGCGTGATGACGTTGGACTCCAGGGCGACGACCGGGCGGCCCTCGTGCAGGGCCTCACGGACCTCTTCGGTGTACGCGACGGGTATCGCGGGGCTCATCGGGTTCCTTCGGTCGGGACGGGCTGGGAGTAGTGCGGCTGCTTCCACAGCAGGTGGGCCTTGGCCTCGATCTCCGGGGTGTGCACATCGGCCGTCCAGTCGGACGGGGCGACGGGCTCGACGGCGATCGACACCGCTCCCGGCTCGACGCCGAACACCCGGGTGACCGTCCGCGTCAGTGCGGTGACCAGGTCGGCCTTCTCGGAGTCGGTGAACGTGCGGGAGAAGTGCTTGATGCTGACGTGCGGCACGGCGGCGGAAACCTTTCGTGCGGAGGGGGACCTCGCCCCGCGGCGGGGGACACGCGGGGCGAGGTGCTCGGGCGGCGGTGTGCCGGTCGTGTACGGGACGCGCTTACCGCCGGTCGCTGACGTGCCGTATGCGGTCGATGAGTTCGTTCACCCCGTGCTTCTTCAGCACGCCGTAGTGGTCGCCGTCGAGGTCGACGATCCGCGGCGGGTGGGCGGAGTAGCCGGAGCTGTTCTCCAGGAACGAGTAGTCGTCGCCGCGCGCCCTGAAGATGGTCACCGGGGCGTCGATCGTGCGTTCCTGCAGCTCACGGAAGCTGTACTCGAACTCGTAGGTCTCGGCGACGATCCGGCTGATGCGGCGGATCGTCCCCTCGTCGAGTGCGGGCATCCGGCCGTGGACGAAGGCGACGAAGGTGTCCTCGTCCGTCACCTGTTTCAGGCAGGCCCGTACGGCGGGGCCGTGGGCGGTGCCCGCGAAGACGGAGAAGAGGATGGTGACGTAGGCGGGGTTGGCGAAGGATGCCTCGCGGCCCCAGCGCCGCGTGTCCTCGTTGCGGATCTCCGGGTTGCCGGGGCAGATCAGCAGCAGGTTCTCCACCTTCTCGCCGAACTGCTCCAGCTGCCAGGCCGCCTCGAAGGCCACCCGTGCTCCGAAGGAGTAGCCCCACAGGGTGTACGGCCCCGACGGCTGGACGCGGCGGATCTCGGCGACGTCGGCCATCGCCGTCTCCCGGATCGTGCTGTACGGCGTCTCGCCGGGGTTGATGCCGTGTGCCTGGATGCCGGTCACCGGCCGGCCGAGGCCGACGCCTTGGGCGAGCAGGCGCAGGTTCATCGGGTAGCCGCCCAGGCCCGGCCAGGCGAACACCGGGTCGCCGTAGCCGCCGGGGTGCAGTGACACCAGACGGGAGCTGCGCCGCGGCGTGCCGTCGTCGACGCGGGTGGCCAGGTCCTGGAGCTTCGGCGTCTCGAAGATCACCTGCAGCGGGAGGTGTGTCCCGAACTCCTTGTTGATCCGGTTCACCAGCGCCACGGCGTGCAGGGAGTTGCCGCCCGAGGCGAAGAACTCGTCCTGTGTGGAGACGTCGTCGTACCTCAGCATCCGGCCCCACTCGGCCGCCAGCCACTGCTCGGTCGGGGTCGCCGGGGCGATGTGGACGGCCGAGACGCCGGTCGCGGCCACCTCCGGCAGCCGTGCGGTGGCCTTGGCGTCGATCTTGCCGTTGGCGGTGAGCGGCAGTTCGTTCACCACCACCACGCGGGCCGGGATCATGTAGTCGGGCAGGAACTGCGCGAGGTCGTCGCGGATCGTCTCCGCCGGGCCGTTGGTGTGCACGGCGTCCTCGTTCATGCCCTCGTGTGCGGCCTGTTCAGGGGTGATGCGGCCACCCACGAAGAAGTACGACGCGGGAGCCGCGGGGAGGCCCGCTTCGGCGAGCAGGTCGTCCAGGCGCCGGGAGGCCGGCAGCGGGTTGCCGGTCTTCGAGGAGTAGCCGGAGGACATGAAACCCATGTGCGGGGTGCGCTGCAGGCGGTGCAGCAGCGTGCCGAGCACGATGTAGTGCCGCTGCTCCTCGCCCGCCCGGGACACCGCGCTGATGCCGAACGCGGACCGGTCGTAGACGCCCTGGTTGATGGCGATGACGTGCCGGCGCTCCACCACCTTCTCGCCGAGCGGCTTCAGTTCGCCGTCCTGGTGGTGGTAGAGCCCCGCGGGCAGGCCGGCGACGCGATCGCCGTGTGCCTGTACGAACAGCTCGACCTCGTCGGGGCGGGTGCGGCCGTGGTGCGTGGTGACGGCGTAGGTGCCGATGTAGTGGTCGTCGTCCGCCAGGTCGAGCCGGGACATGACCGCGGGGTGGTGGCCGGCCGGGTCGATGGTCAGGCCGTACTCCGGCAGCACCTCCTCGAACACGCCGAGCATGTGGCCGGCCTCGAACTCCAGCACCTCGACGATGTTGTTCTTGTAGACGGGCTCGATGGCCTGCCGCTTGCCGACGAAGTGGACCCTGAGGCCGCCTTCGCCCCGGTGGGACGCATCGCCGACGCGGACCAGGGTGTGATCGACCGGATGGTGGTAGTAGAGGCCGTCGAGGCCCGCCAGGCCGTCGGCCTCCAGGTACATCTGGGTGGCGTAGAGGGCGCCGGGCGAAGCGTAGGCGTACTTGGGCAGAAGCCGCTCGCCGCTGCGGAACGGTCCGAACCAGCGGAGGATGCAGCCGAGTTCACCGAGCGTGAGGGAGCTGACCTCACGTGGCTCCGCGGCCTCGACGGGGCGCGGGGCGAGCAGGTCGAGGACATCGCCGGCGGTCAGGCCGCCGCCGTCGTAGAACCGGTAGGTCTTGCGGGCGAAGGCCGTCCTGCGCTGCTCCGCGCTGCCCTCCTTGCCCGGCAGCGCGACGACCTGACGTCCTTCCAGCTGGTGTTCCTCGCGCAGGCCCGGGTTGGACAGCTGGGCCTTGACCTGGAGTTTGGACGTCTTCGACTGGTGGTGGGCGGCGTCGCTGCGGCCCTGGTCCATCACCGCGGCCGTACGTTCGTTGAGCTCGACCGCGGCGACGAGGGTCTTGCCGCCGGTGCGGGCGTCGTCGGTGACGACCGCCGCGGCCCTGCGCACCCATGTGTGTTCTTCGATCCGGGAGGCCACTTCCTCCAGTTCGACCCGGTAGCCGCGCAGCTTCACCTGGTTGTCGGCGCGGCCCGTGAACTGGATCGTGCCGTCCGGGTTCCACTGGGCGAGGTCGCCGGTCCGGTAGAGCCGCTCGGTGGGGTTGAACGGCGACACGAGGAAACGTTCCCTCGTCACCTCGGGCAGACCGATGTAGCCGCGGGCCACCTGGACTCCGCCGATGAACAGTTCACCGCTCTCGCCGATGTTCACCGGCCGGCGGTTCTCGTCGAGGATGTAGCAGGTGACGTTGTCGGCCGGGACACCGACCGGAATGATCCCGGGCGACGACCCGGTGAGGGTCTCCGGGTCGACCCAGAACGACGTGGCGTTGATGGTCGTCTCGGTCGGGCCGTACAGATTGACCAGCGACACGCCGGGCAGCGCGCGGAACAGGTCCTGGGCGAGGGTGCGGGTGAGGGCCTCGCCTCCGGAGAAGATGTGGGTCAGGGAGGGGCAGGCGCCGAGTTCTTCCGTGTCGACGAGGGCCTGCAGCAGCGTCGGCACGCCCTGCAGGGCGGTCACCCGGTGCCGGCACATCGTGGTGATGATGCCCTCGGGGTCCCGGAAGAGCCCCGGGGTGCCCATGACGACCCGGGCGCCGACCGCGCAGGCGAGGATCTCCCACTGGGCGGCGTCGAAGCTCATCGGCGTCTTCTGCAGGATGGACACGTCCGGGCCGAGGTGGCCGCAGTCGGCCAGCCAGCGCAGCTGGGAGACGATGCTGCGCTGCTCGATCATCACGCCCTTGGGCTTGCCGGTGCTGCCGGAGGTGTGGATGACGTAGGCGAGGTGGTGGGCCTGTGTGTCGTCGGGCCGGAGGGGGTTGCCGGTTTCCGGGGCGTCGGCGGCGGTGACCACGATCGTGCCCGGGGGGACCAGGCGGTCGAGCCGGTCCGCCAGGTGCGGCTGGGTGACGACGATCCGGGCGCCCGCGTTCTCGACCATGTACCGCAGCCGGGCCTCGGGGTAGTCGGGTGACAGCGGCAGGTAGGCGGCGCCGGCGGTGAGGATGCCCCAGACGCCGGTCACCAGGTCGGCGGAGGGTTCGGCGTAGAGCCCGACGCAGGTGTCGGGTGCTGCGCCGAGCGCCGCCAGGTGGGAGCCGAGCCGGTCGGCCTCGGCCTTGAGTTCGCGGAAGGTGAGGTCGCCGCCGGCGGCGGTGACCGCGATGTCGTCGGGTCTGGACCGCACCTGGTGGTGCAGCAGACCGCGCAGTGACGCGTGCTTGAAGGACACGCCTGATATCGGTACTTGGGTGCTCATTGTCGAGTGGATCCCCCCCGAACGAGTGTGGATCGCGCTAGACCCGGCTGGTGGCCCGGGCCGGCTGCGACGGTGCTTGTCTGGTTCTGCGGGTGCGCGGCTGGGCCAGGACGACGGCTCCGACCACGGCCGCCGCGCCGAGCAGTTGCAGCGGTCGCAGGGTCTCGTCCAGGAAGAGGTATCCCAGGACCGCGGCGCACAGTGGCGAGGCGAACGACAGGAACGAGGCGGCGAGCGCCGGCAACTGCGACAGGCCTCGGAACCACAGCACATAGGCGATCAGCGCGCCGATGATGCTGAGGTAGGCGAAGCCGCCGACGTTGCCCCAGGTGAGGTGGCCCGGCAGGTCTTCGCCGATCAGGGTGACGGGCAGCAGGACCAGGCCGCCCACGGTCAGCTGCCAGCCGGTGAAGGTCAGCAGACCGACGCCCTCGGGGCGCCCCCACCTCTTGGTGAGAACGATGCCGGAACCCATGGACAGCGCGCCGAGCAGGCCGGCCATGATGCCGATGGCGTCCAGGCCCGCGTCCGGCTGGAGAACCAGCAGGGCCACGCCCGCCGCGCCGAGGAGACACGACGCGATGTGAACCGGCCGGATGCGGTCCTGCAGCAGCACCGGACCCAGCAGGAGGACGATCATCGGCTGGACGGACATCACCAGCGCGGCCACTCCGCCGGGCAGGTGATAGGCGGCGAGGAACAGGAAGTAGAAGAACGCGCCGATGTTCAGCACACCGAGTACGACGGCCCTCCACCACCAGATGCCCCTGGGCAGTGTGCGGGTGATCAGCAGCAGGATCAGTCCGGCCGGCAGCGCCCGCACGGTGGAGGCCAGCAACGGCCGGTCGGGCGGCAGGAATTCGGTGGTGACCAGATAGGTGGAGCCCCAGACCGCGGGAGCGAGGGCGGTGACCGCGGACGTGACCGCGACGCGTTGGCTGTTCACTTCTCGGCTCCGGAGTCGGTGGTCCCGAAGAACCGGTCGCCGAAGTCGCCGATGCCGGGGATCATGAACGCGTGTTCGTTGAGCCGGTCCTCGATCGCGCTGGTGACGATCTTCACCCGGGGCCGCTCGATGCCGACGCGGCGCAGCCCTTCGGGGGAGGACAGGAAATTGACCATGACGATGTGGTCCTCGCGCACCCCCGCCTCCAGCAGGACGTCGATGGCGGCGAGGGCGGACCCGGCGGTGGCCAGCATCGGCTCGAGGAGCAGCACGTGCCGGTCGGCGATGTCGTCGGGCAGGTGCTTGTAGTACAGCTGCGGCAGCTTGGTCTGCTTGTCGCGCTGGATGAGGACCTTCCCGATGCGGATGCCGGGATGGATGTCGCGCAGTTCGCTCTCCATGGCCTCGCCGGCCCGGATCACGGGGACGGCGCAGACCTTCGTGGCGAACGCGAGTCCGTGATAGGTGGCACCGACCGGGGTGGTGACCTCCTGCTTGGTGAACGGCAGCAGGTCGAGGCCGTGTTCGAGCAGGAGACGGATGACTCTCCGCGCGTAGAACACGAAGTCCTCGCGGGTGCAGTCACGGTCCCGGATGATCGTGTGGATGGCGCGGAGCTGGTCGGTCTGCGGAAGCAGGTGGACATGGTGGCCCGTGGTCACGTGTGACTCCTCGATGTCGGCTGTCGGCGGAGCGCCGCAGAGGGAGGACGCCGGGGCGGGTGGACACCGGGGCGGGCGGCGGGGCCGGACGCCGCCCCGGTGCACGGCCGTGATCCGGGAAGCCTGGAATGCGGCACGGTCAGCCGATCTCGTCGAAGGCCCGGCGGGCCTCGGCGACGAACTTCGCGACCTTGGCGCGGTCCTTGCGTCCGTCGGGGCCCTCCAGCCCGGTGTGGGCGTCGACCGCGGCGGGCCTGACGGCGCGGATCGCGGCGCCGACGTTCTCCGGGTTCAGGCCGCCGGCCATCATCAGCGGTTTGGGGGAACGGCGGACGAGCTCGGCCGAGACGTTCCAGTCGTGGGTCAGGCCGGTGGCGCCCTTGGCACCGGTCCTCGGGTCGAACGTGTCCGTGATGTACATGTCGACGAAGGGATGGGTGTCGTCGACCAGCTTCAGCAGTTCCTCGGCGTTGTCCTGCTTGACGACGAGGGACTTGAGCACGAACAGGTCGGGACGCAGCCGCTGGAGCCGTCGCAGCTGGTCGGTGTCCACGTCGCCGTGCAGCTGAACGGCGACCACGCCGAGCTCGTGGCAGAACTCGCTGATCTCCTCGGCGTCGGTGAGGTAGCTGATGAGCACGCCCGCGTGCGGGGCTCGAAGGTTCTTGATGATCGCGGCAGCGTCCTGCTCGGCGATGTCGTCCTTCCCGGACGGCAGTCGCAGGGCGAAGCCGAGCCAGTCCGCCCCCTCATCGATGATCATGTCCGCCTCGGCGGCATCGATGACGCCGGCGACCTGGACGAGCTTGTTGACAACGGTCACGAGGACCAACCCCCTGTGTGGTTCGGTGCGAAAGCAGGTACGTGTGCCCTTACCGGCCGTAGGTCTCCTGGAAAACGGTCAGGGAACGGCCTCGGCGGCCGGGATGGACACGGGTCTCGGCCGGGTGGCCGAGCGGGACGAGCAGAGCGATGTGCAGGTCGTCGCGGTCCGCGATGCCGATGGCCTTCTTGACCTCCGCCTCGTCCCAGCCGTTCATGGGACTGGTGGCCAGACCGGCGGCGTGCGCGGCGATCATCAGGAAGGAAGCGGCGATCATGGCGTCCTTGACCGCGTACTCACGTCCCAGACCGCGGGTGTGCAGATCCTCGTGGAAGGCGCGTACGTCCTCGGGCAGGTCCGCGGCGAACCGCTCGGACCAGGCGTCGTTCAGCCGGGCCTGCTCCCAGATGTCGCCGCGGTCCTCACGCCAGGCGCCGGACTCCGCGACGAACACCAGCATCACGGGTGCTTCCTGGGGATGCGGCTGCCCGCCGGTGGCCTCCGTGAGGGCCTTGCGGCCCTGCTCGCCGGTGACGACGACGATGGACCGGGACTGCAGGTTGAAGCTCGACGGCGCTTCCAGGGCGAGGTCGACCAGTTCCCGAAGCAGCGTGGCGGGCACCGGATCCGGCCGGTAATGGCGGACGCTGCGCCGCGAGCGGATGACGCGGGACACCGTGCCGTGGTCCGTCGCAGACAACTCCACGACCCCCCCTTATACTTCGATATCGAACTACCTGACGTCGAAACATTATGGCATGCTCTAGTCTTGAGTCAAACAGTTCGCCATCGAATTAACCTGGGTGAACAAAACATGAAGGCGAGGCAACCCCGCATGCGCGACGCCGTCGACGACTTCCTCGACCAGTGGAGAGCTCAGCGCGGAGACCTGGACCTCGACGCCATGGGCGCCGTCGGCCGCATCCTGCGCCTGTCACGCCTGGTCAACGGACACCTCAAGGAGTACTTCGCCCAGTACGACATGGAGACGTGGGAGTTCGACGTGCTCGCCACGCTCCGCCGCAGCAGCCGGCCGCTCACCGCCAAGGAACTGGCCGCAAGCGTCATGATCGGTTCGGCGGCGCTGACCAACCGCGTCGACCGGCTCGTCGCGCGCGGCCTGGTCGTCCGCGAGCCCGTGCAGGGAGACCGGCGCAGCCTGCACATCGCCCTGACCGACAAGGGCGGGGAACTCGTCGACAGAACCGTCCAGGGCCATGTGCACAACCAGCGCAAGATCCTCTCGGGCCTCGACAACGATGCCACCGACGAACTCAACCAGCTCCTGCGCACGCTGCTCGCCTCCCTCGGGGACGTCCGCCGAGGGCCTGCCGGAGGCCGGTGACGGCGGTGACGGCACCCGTCATGCCGCCTCGCCCCGCACGCTCATCGGCCGCGCGACCGGCACCGTTCCCGGCGTGCCCGCGCCGGTGCGCGGTCGGCACGGCCCGTTCATCGCCCGGTGGTCACTTCGAGCGGACGAGAGCGGCCGGGCCGTTCCTCCTTCGCGGGCCGTCCTGGCCGCTCTCCCCGTCCGCCGCGTTCTTCGCCGTCACCGTGTCCCAGTGGACCGTGTGGTCGCACCAGCGGTCGAGGAGGGTGCGGTCGTGGCCCACGGCGAGGAGGCCGGCGCCGGTTTCGGTGCGGTAGGCCTCGACCACCGCCACCAGTGCGGCCGTGGTCGACGCGTCGAGCATCGCGGTCATCTCGTCGCAGATCAGCCGGCGGGGGCAGAGCACCAACGCGCGGGCCAGGCAGGCGCGTTGGAGTTGGCCGTCGCCACCCCCTGAGTTGTGTTCAGCCTTCGCGCACACAGCTCAGGCTCATGGCAGCACAGAGATCATCCCCGCGGGTGCAGGGAGCAGGGCTACGTCGTCAAGGACGCCGCCGGCAACACGGGGCCATCCCCGCGGGTGCAGGGAGCAGCGTGGCCTGTCCCTTGACCGGCCGCGCGTCGAGGGGCCATCCCCGCGGGTGCGGGGAGCAGCCCAGGCCCGTCAGCGTCAGCGGGGTCGGGACGGGACCATCCCCGCGGGTGCGGGGAGCAGGCCGTCGGGGACGTCTGGGTGAGCCCGGCCGCGGGACCATCCCCGCGGGTGCGGGGAGCAGGGGAGGGTGTTCCTTGATCAGGTCCTTGAGCTGGGACCATCCCCGCGGGTGCGGGGAGCAGGTGCGCAGGATGCCGCCGTTGATGGTCGCGCCGGGACCATCCCCGCGGGTGCGGGGAGCAGCTGCGCGAGCTGCACGACCGGGGCGTACGCACGGGACCATCCCCGCGGGTGCGGGGAGCAGGAGGAGGACGGCGCGGAGTTCGCCGAGGAGACGGGACCATCCCCGCGGGTGCGGGGAGCAGAAGATGACGCCGCAGCCGCAGCCGCCGGCGTCGGGACCATCCCCGCGGGTGCGGGGAGCAGACGGGTGCGGTGGTGCGGCAGCCGGGTATCGAGGGACCATCCCCGCGGGTGCGGGGAGCAGGCGGCGAGTTCGCCGTCGATGAGGCCGTCGTTGGGACCATCCCCGCGGGTGCGGGGAGCAGCGGGCCCACCAAGACCGGGGCGCTCATGCGGTCGGACCATCCCCGCGGGTGCGGGGAGCAGACTGTGTGAGCTGCGGGTTTACCTGGGGCAGTGGCAATTTTGGAGTACTTTCGTCGATTCCGGCAATTCCGCTGAATGGTGCATAGCGCGCACTACGATCGCCCGAAGCGGCGGCGTTTGGATGCCTTGCTCCAGCCTCGTAGCGGAGCTGCCGTAGGGCCGGGCCCGTCAGTCTTGGGGTTGGGGCGGCGGATCAGGGTGATGCCCTCGTGGTCGATCGGGTGCCAGTTGTGGTCGTGGGTGCGGAAGGTGAAGCCCTGTTCGTTGTTCGTGGTGTGGGCGAGCAGGGCGCGGCCCTGGCCGGCGTATTGCTGGACCTCGTCCCACAGCACGTCGCGGATGCGCGCCGACGGGTTGCCGATGAAGACACCGGCGGAGATTTCGAGGAGCCAGCGGGTGAGGAATCCGCGGAGGCCTGCCGGGCAGTTGGTCAGGACGATCACGGTCACCAGGTCATCTCCTTGCCCGCGTCCGGACCGCCGTAGTTGCGTCCGGCAGGGACATCGTGGCCGCCCTCGCTCTGGAGCGTGACGACGTCCCGGTCGGCACCCGCTCCGGCGGAGGATGCGGCGTCGTGCAGGAGGAGGCGTTTGATGTCGTCGACGCAGCGGTCCAGCAGGGACGTCTCGTTGATGCGGTCGCGCAGTGCGCGGCGGGTGCGCGGGCCGACGTCCTCCTCGTCCTCCGCCGCGATGTCGAAGGCCAGCGGGATGCCGATCTCGGTCTTGTAGAGGTCGGCGACGTCGAGGACGAAGGACAGTTCGTGGCCGGAGTGGACGAAGCCGAGTGCCGGGCTGCAGCCGAGGGATGCGACGACCGCGTGCGCGATGCCGTACATGCACTGGGCGGCGGCCGTGACCGCCTGGTTGACCGCGTCGCCGCCGGTGAAGTCGCCGGGGACGTACTTACGGCCGCGCCACGGGATGCCGGTGCGGGCGGCCTGGGCCTTGTAGCAGTCCTTGACGCGTCGGCCTTCACGGCCGAGGAGTTCATGGCGGGTGAGACCGGCGGGGTCCTCGTCAGGGAAGCGCAGTCGGTACATGGCGCGGGCGACGGCCAGGCGGTTGCGCGGGTTGGCCCACTGGCGGGCCTGTGCCTCCATGAGGGCGGAGGAACGGGTCAGGGCGCGGCCACCGGCGTAGTAGCGCACACCTTGCTCTCCCACCCAGCACACGGCGGCACCGGTCTCCCCCAGCACGCTCATCGCCTGGTGGGTGATGCGTGTTCCGGGGCCGAGGATGAGGGTGCCGATGGTCGCCGACGGAATGTGGGTGGTGCCGTCGGCGTCCTCGGCAGTGATGGCGTTGGCGTCCCGGTGCACCGTGCAGCGCTCCAGGTACACGAAGGACAGCCGTTCGCCGGTGCGGGTCAGGTGGCGCGGGGTGAGCGCGGTGCGCCGGGAGACCGTGGTCACCATCTCACCCGACCGGGCCGAGCGGGGCCAGAGTGATCAGGCCGCAGCCGTAGGCCTTGGCCTTGCCGATCCCCTGTGTGAGGGTGCGACGCAGGAGCACGGGGTCGGTGACCTCGAGCCGGCCGTCGAAGGTGACGGTGACCAGGCTGACGGGGGACGGCTTGCGGCTGCCGGCGCCGGTACTGCGGGACTTGTCGAAGGCGAGGGAGCGCTTGTCGCGGACGGCCAGTTCGTACCGGTCGCCGTGGTGCGGCTGCCCGGTGTGGGTGGTACCGCTGGGCAGCAGACGCTTCCCCTCAGGTTTCTCCAGGACGCGGAAGCCGCACGACTCCTGCTTCTTGAGGAGCCAGCCCATCTGGTGCACCGCGGTGAGGTGCGCCGTGCGCTTGGTCGGCTCGCCGTCCTTGCGGCGGGCGTGGTGAACCGGGTTGGCGGTGAGCCGGAACGCCCACCGGTCACCTGCTGCCAGCCGGTCGAGGAACGGGCCGTAGGGCCTGCTCTGCCAACCGGGTCGGTCCGGGTCCGCGGCAGCAGCCGCAGGCCAACCGGCCTGCTCGACGAGGTGGGTGAGGTCGGGCCGGTCGGGGCTGGCCACGTACAACATGACCTCGGCTCGTGCCGTCTGGTCCAGGCGCCACAGCACGCGCGGGGCATCGGGCGTGGGCGTGTCCGTGGGCAGCAGCCCGGGGAAGGACGACATGACGGCGGCGTGCATGGCCTGCGGCGAGGAGAGGAGGCGGCGGGCGCCGGGGCGCGCGGTGTTCACGCGGAAGCGGGTGAGGAACATCAGGCGCTCTCCTCGTCCAGGGCGTCGAACGGGTCGTGCCGGGGCAGGTGCCGGGCGGACGGGTTGGGAATGCGGACGCTGTCGCTGAGTTGGGTGCGCAGGGCGTGGCGGCGGTGTTCGGCGGCGAAGCTGAGTGGCTGGTCGCGCAGGACGTCGGCAGCGTGCTGCTCGCCCTCGTCCGCCTCGCGCAGCACGGTCAGTTCGATCTCGTCCCGGCCGCGGTACGGCCTGCGGTACCAGGCGGATGCCTGCCACGGCATCTCGCGCAGCACGTCCATCAGACCGCCCTCGTCATGGAGGCCGAGTTCGACCGGCAGGGCGGGTGGGCAGGAACGGCGGCCCAGGAACGGCGCGTACACGGGGGTGCGCAGCGCGGTGTGCAACTCGGCGAGCAGTGTGCGGTCGCCTTCGAGAGCGGCGACGAAGACGGCGTCGGCGAGGTAGAAGCGCTCGGACAGCGGCATGGACTTACCGGTGACGCCGTGATGGGCGGTGTGGAAGTCCCGTACCCGGGTGCCGGGTTGGTCGATCCGTACGCCGAACTTCAGCGCGGCCAGCGGTGCCAGCCTGCGGTCGTCGCCGCGTTCGATGCCGGCCGCGGCGGCGAGCATGCCGACGACGCCGCTCTTGGTGGGCGCGGACTCGGTGGTACGTCGGGTGAAACGGGCCGAGGCCCCCCAGGACTGCAGGGGGCCCGCGAGCCGAAGGGTGAGCACGCTCATGCGGGCTTCTCCAGGCGCTCTGCGACGGCCTGCCCGACGGCGGCGACGAGTTCACCGATGTTCTGCGACTCGGTACCGATTCCGGCGAGCTTCTGCGTGTTCGGACCGACGCGCAGCACCCAGGTGAGGGTGGAGTCCTCGTCGCCGTACGCCCGCTCCATGTCGGGGATGTACTCGGCCAGGCGCTCGGACGCCTCACGGACGTGGCCACCCTGGTCGCCGCGCACCGGATCCTCGAAGGCCGCGACGAAGCTGACGGGCCGGGTGGTGCGCAGCTTGACGATCACGGCGTCCGGCAGCGTGTGGTGCCCGAAGGTGTTGATCTTGCCGGTGGGCAGCGAGGCGACGAAGCCGTGCACGAAGGCCTCGACGGCCCGGCGGACGGGGTCGGTACGCGGCTCCTCGTCCCGCAGCCCCTGGCCGAGGGTGGCGGCGAGCTGCTGGACACCGAGGGCGGCGTAGCGGTAGAGGGTGGCGGAGTTGAAGTCGACGGTGCCGATCATGCCGGCGCCGGTCTCCTCGTCGGTGTTCTCGTCGTCGACGGCCGTGTAGTAGTCGGACTCGTTCTCGACGCGGTGGACGCTGATGGCGTGGGCGACCTGGACGGCGGCGTCGACGTTGATGTCCGGTGCGTCGGCGACCATGCGGCCGAAGAGCGCGATGTCGACGGAGTGGCGGGTGTCGGCGAGTTCCTTGGCCTTGTCCTTGTTCTTCTTGTCCTTGAAGAAGGCCGTGATGTCGGCCTCGTCGTCGACGGCGAGGCGGGCCAGGCCGTCGAGCTGGCGAGCGCTGAGGAATACGAGGTACTTCGCCTCGGGCGCCGGGTCCGGCTCGCCCTCCTTGGCGGAGTCGGCCTTGCGCTTGGGCACTTCGGTCTTCAGGCCGGTGGCCTTCACGGTCTCGTCCGCGATGCGCAGTGCGGTCTCACGGGTGAGCGAGGGGTCGAGGGCGGTGATCCGTTCGGCGATCGCCTCCACGATCTTCTTGGTCCGCACGCCGAGTTCGCTCGGGTCCAGCAGGTGCTCGTCCTTGAAGTAGGTGCGCGTTGCCCGCTTCCAGGCCTGGCTGGAGACGCGGGCGCGCGGCACTCCCCCGTACACCGCGGTCTTCGGCGCACCCGTGTCGTCGCGGTTGAGGTTGCTGGGCGGGACGGTCTGCAGGGCGTGCACGTCGAGGAAGATGCGGTTCACGAGGCGTCCTTGTCGGTGTCCGTGGTGCTGGTGGTGTCGGTGTCTGCGGTCACGCCGGCGGTGAGGGGCGGGCGTCCGTCCTTGGACTTGTCATGCAAGGCGTGGAAGGAACGGCCCCATTCCCTGCGGACGGCGTCCACTCCCCCGGGCCGCTGCCAGGTGTAGAGCTGTCCGGCGAGGAGCGCGTAGTCGAGTTCGAAACCCTCGCGGCGCAGCAGGACGACGATTTCGCGCAGCCGTTGGGCGAGGGTGGTCAGGTCGGGGGCGGTGCCTGCGCGGACCAGCCGCTTGTGCACGGGTTCGTCGATCTCGCCGGGCTTCATCATCCGGCGCACCGCGGCTCCGAGGCCCCGGCGGCGGTCCGGCCTGTCGGCCTGGTGCATGCCGGTGGAACGGGACTGCTGGTGCAGCGCGTAGAGGGTGAGCGCGACGTGCAGGGCGTCCTCGGCCCGGACCAGTTCGCTCTCGCTCATCGGCCGAGCGCCGTCCGGGGTGTAGTGCAGAGAACCGGTGTCGATCAGGGCCCACAGGTCGGGCAGCTGCCCGGCATCCCGGCCGGCGCCGCGCCGGAGCCGGGCCAGGGCCGCGACGGCGAGGGACCGGTCGGCGAGGTACTCCCGCTGCAGATCGTCGATGCGGTCGGCAGCGAGCCGGGCGACCCGTTCGCGCGGAGTGACGGGTGCGGTGACGGTGGTCATGCGGGTGCCTTCGCGGTGGTCTCGGGCGCGGACGCCGTGTCCGCGTCCGGCGGCGTGTCGGTGGAATCGGGGCGCCCCAGGCCCTTGTGCAGCGCGGCACGGAACCACTTGCCGGCGAGTGCGGAGTTGAGCCACTCGGTGCCGTGCTTGAGCTGCACGGTCCGGCCCTGCCAGGCGGCGTCCCCGGCTGCGGCCATCAGCCGGTCTCCGAGCCCGCCGACGATCTTGTACACCTGCTGCTGCCAGGCGGTGCGCTGCACGTACGGGTCATCGGTGTCGGCAAGACGGGCGAGCCACGTGCGGTACGGAGCCTCGAGGAGCCCGTAGGCGAGATCGCGTGCGGTGGAGCGGGGCCCGTCGCTCTCGGTGCCGGCCGCGCGGGCCAGGTTGGTGGCCAGATCCCCCAGGGCGTTGACCGCGAGGTCGGCATCAGCAACGGCTGCGACGGCCTGCTCGGCATAGCGCCGGTCCTGCTGGTGGAGCAGGACGACGGCCATGGAGACGTGGTCGTCGACGACCTCGTCGATCACGGACTGCTGCGTGCCGTAGCAGGCGCCGACGACCCGGGCCCGGACGAGGAAGCCGCGTGGCAGCTCTCCCTCCGTCACCAGACGGGCCACCCACTCCAGAATCCCCGGCCGCAGGTAGGCGGCCGCTTCCGACCCTTGGGCCTTGCCGACCTCCCCCGCGACCAGTGAGCCGATCCCGCGCCAGGCGGAACGCTCGGGAGCGTGCTCGCGCGGCAGATAGACGGGGGTCTTCTTGAGCTTCTTCTCCTGGGGCTTGCTGCGCCGCCAGGCGGTCATCGGCTCCCGGTGCTGACGGTCGCGTGCGGGGAGCGGGTCACCGTAGCCGAGGACGACGCCGTGCACGCCGGTCTCGTCGAAGTGCAGGCGCAGGCGCCGCGTCTGCCAGGTGTACAGGTCGCGTACGCCGGTCGGGGCGCGCTCCGCGCCACCCGGGCCGCAGGGTTCCCTGCGCCACGCGGGGGCGTCCTGGTCGTCGATCTCCAGGTTGGCGGTGTCGGCGGCCACGAGGTTCAGCAGCAGCGTCTCGCGCAGGGTGCGGCCTTCGACGTAGACGCCGCCGAGGTTCCCTGCCCAGCCGACACCGAGCGGGTAGACCCTGCCGCCCTTGACACGCTCGTCGCCTTCCACACCGGTCTTGATGCCGGAGGTGTCGTAGGCATGCGTATGGACGACCCAGCGGGCCGCCTCCGCGAAGGTGAGCCGCTCGACGGTGGGCATACGGGCGGTGAAGAACGGCTCCCCGTTGGGGACGTCGGCCACGATCCGGTTGAGGGAGAACACCTCGTCCTTCCCCGTCCGCAGCCCAGCGGTCTGGAAGAACGGCGCGCCGGCGTCCAACAGGTCGAACCGGCCGCGGTGCGTCTCGAGATACGCCCCGACCGGAGCGAAGCAGCTCTCCTCGGCCCACAGCTCCGACCACGCGTCGATGTCCTGCGGTCCCTCGAGTGCGTCGTGCGCGACGGCGAGCAGCAGACGCACCAAGGCGAACTCCTGGGTGGGCAGATCACCGACGACACGCCGCAGGTCATGCGCCTGCTCGAACACCTCACGCAGCGACAACTCGTCCTGCGAACCGTCGCGTCTGAGCACCGGGATCCACGGCCGGGCGGTGAGGTCGAACGACAGCGCGCCGTCGCCTCCACTGCTATCGGTTTCAGACACGGGTCACCTCGAGGCCGTCGCTCTTGCTGTACCGGAGGGAGAAGCCTGCCAGCCGGGTCTGACAGTCCTCGTCGAGCGGCAGGATCAGCTGACCGGCCAGCCAGTGACTGTCCTTCATCTGCCAGGCGGGCACGTACAGTTCCTCGAGCTCTGCGATCGCCTGGTCCATGACGTCGGCGTAGCTGAACTGGATCGGCAACCGCAGTCCGCAGCTCGCCGCTGTGCGCGCCGCCAGGGTGGCCGGCACCTGATCGGTGGGCAGATCCAGTCCGGCCAGCACACGGTCCTTGCGGTCAGGTTCCAGCCACGGCACCGTGGCCAGGGTGCCGTCGGCACGCCGCTGTACGACGACGACCTCGAGACTCTCGCAGCTGTCGCGTACCTGGGCCTTGCCGGCCGCGGTGTCGTCCGCGTCGCCGACGCCTGCCGCGACCCACCCGAACAGCGGCCTGCCGGGCCTGGCCGCCGCATCGAGCCGGAAGGTCGCAGCCCGCTCGGCCTGGTCCGCGCGGTGCTCCACGAACCGTGCGTGAGCGGCTTCGAGCGCCTCGGCCCATTCGGCCGGGCCGTCGGTGCCGTCGGCGTACGCGCGCTGCACCAGCGGACTGATGTCGCCCGGCAGCCGTACCGGTCTCCGCGGGCCGCCGTTTCCGCCGTCGAGATGCGGCAGCAGGGCGGCGGCGGAACGCAGCAGCGCGTACGCCCCGTACACGGCGACCGAGCCGGGCACCGGCTCAGGAACGTCTTCGCTCCAATCCACGCCGGTGACCAGGCAGCGCGCTGTGCGCAGCCGCTCGGGCCGGTCGGACTGCTTCTCCCCTCCACGCAGGTGGCGGTGGAGACGCCCCATGCGCTGCAACAGCAGGTCGACGGGTGCGAGGTCGGTGACCAGAAGATCGAAATCGACATCGAGGGACTGCTCCGCGACCTGACTGGCGACAACGATGTGCGCCTCCTCGGGCCGACCCTCGGCCTTGCCCGGTGGTCCGAAGCGCCACAGCAGGTCTGCGTCCTTGGCCGCCCGGTCGACGTCGATGAAACAGGAATGGGCAACGGTCACACTCGTGTCGCCGAACCTCCGCCGCAGCACGGCTGCCGTGTCAAGAACCCGGCGGACGGTGTTGCGTACGACGAGGACGCACCCACCACCTGCGAGTTCGGTCTCCAGCCGGTCGGCCAGGGTGGCCAGGTCGTCCTCGAGACGTTCCAGCTCGACGTCAACGGTGCGGCCGGAGGCTGCCGGATGACGCATGACGGGCGCGCCACCGGGCGTGACGACCGTCAGGAGCGGATAGCCGTCGGCCTCGGCGACGGCGTCGAACGCCGCCGCGGTGTCCTGCGTCACCTTGCCCGCGTACGCCTCTACCAGCTCCCGCCGTCGCCCGGAGGGCAAGGTCGCGGAGAGCACCACCACGGGTACGCGGTAGGCACCGAGCCACGACAGCACCCGGTCGAGGTAGACGCTCATATAGGTGTCGTAGGCATGCGCCTCGTCGATGACGACGACCTTCCCGGCGACCGCGAGGTGGCGCAGCGCCAAGTGACGGCTTTTCAGCCCTGCGAACAGCAGTTGGTCGATCGTGCCCGCGACGAACGAGGACAGCATGGCCTTCTTCCGGCCACGCAGCCATGCGTGGGCGACAAGCTCGGCCGGGGCGGCGGCACGTGTGCCGTCCGACGGCCGTCGCGGGGCGACTTGTGGTGCGTCGAAGTCGACGGCAGCGACACGCCCGCTGTTGCGCATGAGGTCGGCGAAGTCCTCGTTGAGGGCCGCCTTCGAATGGGCGAGGAGAACGGAGTGACGAGCCCCGTCCTCGGCGGGAAGACGCTCAAGCCAGTCCAGCAGACGGGGAAACATCGCGCTGCCGGTGGCCATCGTCGGCAGCGCGAAGAACACGCCGCCCGCGCCGGAGCGCGCCGCGAGGATCTCGGCGGCGGCCAGCGCAGCCTCGGTCTTCCCCTCCCCCATCGGCGCCTCGATCACCATCAGTCCCGGCTCGTCCATCGTCCGCGCCAGCTCGACGGCCGCCTCCTGCACCGGCCGGACCTTCGCCCCCGGCGGCAGCTCGAAGCGGGACGCGAACAACTCCTGTGCGTCCCCGGCCGGTTCCTCGGGGCGCCACGGTCCGGGCAGGTTCAGCCCGCGCCAGGCCGCAGCGATGCGCTCCTCACTGGTCCGGGGGACGTCCTGCGGGAAGTACGGGAACAGGTCCGGGTTGCTGGCGACCCAGTCGGAGACGATGACCAGTGCGGTGAGCAACACCTGTACAGGCTGGGGGAGTTTCACCGCTCGCCAGTCACTGAGGCGTTCCCGTACGCCGAACTCGTCCGCACACGCCTCGAGCAACTCCTCCTGCACCCGCTGCCACAGCCCCCGGCTCGGGCCGGGCGTCCGCAGGAGTTCGGGGTGGCTGTCGAGTGCGGTGATCTGACCGTGCTCGGGGGGTACTCCGTGGTGCCCACCCAGCGCCACCACGAACTGCCCGGTCTGCCTCGCCGGCCAGCCGTGCCGCTCCTCCAGCCACTCCCCCAGCAGCACCTGTCCGGCCAGCCCATGCGGCGCGAGCCGCCGGTCCATACCCATGGCCGACTGGGAGCGCATCTCGAGCCCGTGGTCCCGCATGGTCTGCGCCAACGACTCGACCTGGCAGGCGAAGGCCGGCGTCGCCTTACCGAGGTCGTGCACACCCGCAAGCCACACTGCGAGCCGCCGGGCATCCGCTTCCCCTTCGGGCAGCGCATCGGCAACCAACTTCCGTACGCCCACGGGCAACCACTCGTCCCACAGCCGTCCGGCAACAGCAGCGCTGTCCTCCATGTGCCGCCACAGCGGCAGCCACCCATCGGAGTCCCAGTCGTGCTTCGCCCACACGGTCAGCACCGGCCCGTCGAGCCTGGCCCGTAACCCCGTGCGGGCTCCCCCCTCGTCTGTCATGCCAGAGGTATACAAGATAGGGAGAACTCGCGATGGAGATATGAAGAAAACGCGGATGATCCGCCCCCGATCGAACCGTAACGCCACGGAGGCTTCGATCGACACATAGGGTCGACCCTTTGCGCTGCGGCCACTTCAGCTACACGAGACAAGGCAAGAATAGTCAAATGCCCCACTTGCCGGTTTCTGTGAAAGTGCATGAAACCATGCCCACCCCCCGATAAACTCCCAGGTCACGCAGTCTGCTCCCCGCACCCGCGGGGATGGTCCCTGCACGTCTACCGATTCACTCATGGGGGGAGCCTGCTCCCCGCACCCGCGGGGATGGTCCCCCCGAACCCGGTGCGCGTTCTGGCAGTGCAACCTGCTCCCCGCACCCGCGGGGATGGTCCCATGGGCCGCCGGCCGTAGGGTCCGCTCCAGTACTGCTCCCCGCACCCGCGGGGATGGTCCCGACCAGGGCGCGCCCGTCAGCCTGGTCGCCGTCTGCTCCCCGCGTCTGCGGGGATGGTCCCGACCGGTTCTTCGGGCAGGGCCCGTTCGGGCACTACTCCCAGCCGAAGCGGGGTGCTCCGCATGGCCTCGTTGGCTGACGGAAGACGGCCCCGTGCTCAACTATTCGGTGTACACGGGGCCGTTATTGACCTCCGCCGGGTAGGTCAGGCACCCAGCTCGCCGGTCTTCACGGCAGTAACGAAGGAGGTCCAGCCTTCCGTCGCCAGGATGAGTACCGGGCCGCCCGGCGTTTTACTGTCACGCACGGGGACGACGGTGGTGAAGTCGTCGGCAACTTCGACGCATGCGCCGCCGTCCTGGTTGCTGTGACTGCTCTTGCGCCACGCAGCGGCGCTCACGTCGACGATCCGCACGGCACTTCCTCCAGCAGGCGCAGGATGTAGTTCCGCGACTCGGCTGGGGACAGCGCCAGGTCGCGCACTGAATCGTACGCCTTCTGGAGGCGCACAACCGGCGCTGTTTCTTCAATGAGTTCACCCCGGTACCCGTTCTCCGTGTAGACGACGGTGTGGCCGTGCGGCAGGAGTAGGTACCAGACGTCGAAGAGTAATCGTCAAGACCTGTGGGCCGATTGACCTCAGTTTCGTTCGGGCGGGTTGATCGCGACGAGTTCGACCTC
>NZ_JAESIF010000058.1:0-42165 GCF_016757295.1 Streptomyces sp. M2CJ-2
TCCTCCGGTGTCACACCCGAAAGAAGATCACACCCTATCCGACAAGGATCAGCCGGGGCACCTAACAAAGCCCTACTAGGCGCGTTGTCCGCAAACTCGATCATGTATCCCACGGTGGCACTGGATAGTGCGTCACGCGATGTACAGGAATGCGTCCACTTCTGTAGCGCGCTACCCCGCGCTATGGCTACTCTGCGGGCAGAGAAGACCCCCGCAGCCTGGCCGGGCTCGGGGGCGTGGACGGCACTTCGAAGGAGCACCGTCATGACGCAGACTATGCAGCCCACCACTGAGACCACCACCCCGCGCGCGTTCGGCTGGTGCCACTGGCACGAGGAGAACGTGGAGGGCGTCCGGCTCATCACCGTCATCGAGCAGGGCAGCGGCTCGGGCATCACCCACTTCGCCTGCCCGCCCTGCATGGCCGCCCACCGCCTGGTCCCGTTCGCCAACCGGCCGTGAACGCGCTGCCGTCCGCCGACGACCTCACCCACGCCCAACACCAGGGCTGGGCCTGCGTCTGGTGCGGCGCCTCCCTCTGCACCGCCCTGGGTGGCGTCAGCGCCGGCCGCGCCCAAGGCGCAGGCGGCTTCAGCATCGAGGTCTACGCCTGCCCCGACGCCGCTGGCTGCGCCCCCTCAGCACCTGCCCGCTCCGAACCTCGTGAGCACACCGGAGCGGGCGGGTTCCACCACCAAGGGGCCAGCCCCCGCTAGGGCGGCCCCACTACACGCAAAGGATGCCGCCATGACCGCTCCGTTCGCCCTCCTCGCCGAGGTTCCCGCACCGCCCGTCACCGACCGGACGCCGATGCACACGTTCGACCGGCTCCGCCAGCTCAACGTGACCCAGACCGGTGACGCGGTGGTCGACGTCGCCGACGTCCAGGCCCCCTCGCACACGCACAACTCCGAGGGCTGGAAGAAGGACGACGACTGGAGCACCCCGTACCTGCTGTTCGGGCCGTCCTACACCCACAACTCCGAGGGCCGTAAGAAGGACGACGACTGATGCCGCTCCCACCCACGGTGCTGGTCGTCACCGCACCGGACGACCTCGGCGCCGACCTCGTGATACGGCAGATCCAGGACCACGGGGTCGCCGTCCACCGCATCGACCCCGCTGACCTCGCGCGCCCGGGGGTCCTGCGGATGACCGGTGTCTCGGATGGGGAGCCGCTGCGGTTCACGATCGAGGACGACCACCGCTGCACGCTCTCGCAGTCGATCGTCTCCGTCTTCTGGTGGCACCCGGGACCGCCCGTCGGGTGGGAGCAGCAGGAGTCCAGGACCATCCTGGAGGAATACCTCTACGGCCTGGACGGAGTGCTGTGGGTCAACCACCCCCTCCGGGCCGTACAGGCCAGGCCGGGTCCGAGGCAACTGAAGCTCGCTTCCTCGCTCGGGCTGCGGACCCCGCCCGCCCTGTTCACCAACGACCCGAACCGGGCCGCCGAGTTCGCCCGCAAGCAGGGCGGCAAGGTCGTATGCAAGACACTCGTCGCGCACCCCAACCGGTTCATTCAGGCTCGGTTGGTGACCGCCGAGGAGATCCGGGCGTCCGCCGACCACGTGCGTCAGGCTCTCTGTTACCTCCAGCGGCCGGTGGACAAGACGCACGACATCCGGCTGACGGTGATCGGCGACCGGATGTTCCCGTGCAAGGTCACGGCGAACGGCGCATTCGACTGGCGGGTCGTTCCCGAGGGCGAGCTGGGGTTCGAGGCCGTAGCAGCCGGCCGACCGCTGACGCACAAGGTCCAGCAGCTCATGAACGCGCTGGGGCTGGAGTACGCGGCCCTGGACTTCGCCGTCGACCGGGGCGGCACCTGGTGGTTCCTGGAGGCGAATCCGGCCGGGCAGTTCGGATTCATCCAGGCCGCCACCGGAATGGTCATCTCGCGCGCCATCGCAGACCACCTCACCCAGGCCGCCATGGCGCCGCGCACATTCACCCCGGACGGCGGCCATCGCGCCTCCTCCAGACCCGGACCTGGGCGCCGTAAGACCGCCGGGGCGTAACCCTCCCCAAGCCGGCCCCGTCTGTCCGCTCCCCCCGTGGCGGATGGGCGGGGCCGCTTTTTGCCCTCACCTTGGATTCGAAGGCGATCACGCGAGCCGCCGAATCGGACCGCAAAGTCGCAGGTCAGAGGCAGGGGTCCTCGCCAGTGAGGACCCTTCCGAGCAAGATCGTTCGAGAGGCGTCACAGCGGTACATTGGGGTTCCCGGTCCCGGTGCCGCCGCTGACCAGGAAGGACAGTCGCGCGTCGAGCAGTGCGCGCAGGATCCGGTCGCCGCCCGGTGGCACCGTTCCCGCCGCGGTGAGTTCGTCCAGGGTGAAGGCGCGGGGCCGTACGACCCGCAGCGACAGGCAGGTGCAGCCGACGGCCACCGGGGGGAGCACCGCGTGGAGCCGTGTCCCGTCGGGCAGCCGCGCGTCCACCCACGGCCGGGCGTCGTCCAGGCGCCGGCCGGCCACGGCGGCGAGCCGCTGGGCGAGCCGCCGTACGGCGACCGCGTCCGGGAAGGAGACGCGGGTGAGCTCCAGTCCGCCGCCGCGGTCCACCCAGACCCGGTCCGGTGCCGACACGAGCACATCGGTCACCGACCGGTCGGCGAGGAGCGCATCCAGCGGGCCGCTGCCGATCAGCTCGGACCGCAGGTGTTCGGCGGCCCCCAGCACTTCGGCGTCGCCGAGGACTCGCCCCTGCTCCCGCGGCGCCTGCGCCACCCGCGCGGGCGTCGGCTCGGACCCGCTCTCCGCGAGCCACCGCCGTACCCCGTCGAGCAGGCCTAGAGGCGTCCCCGGCCCGCCCACCGGCGTGCCGGGCGTCTCTCCCCTCATCGGCGCCCCGACCGAGGTCACGCCCCGCAGGCCCGTCGACGGCACACCGTGTGTCCCGTCGAGCGCCGCGCTCTTCGGGCCGCCCACCGGCGCGTGACGCGGCCTCTCCGCCCTCCTGACGCTCCGGATGCTCATGCCGCCCTCGCCTCCACCAGCGCCCGCTCCCAGAACTCCTTGCAGAAGCGGGCCAGCGGGCCCCGGCCGGATGCCGCGGGTGGTTGTCCCGACCCGGACGGACGCTGCAGGGCGGGCTCGACGGGTACGTCGCCGGCGAGGGGCAGTCCGAGCAGCCGGGCGACCTCCCGGTCGTCGAGGCCGGGCATGTACGGGCCGCGCACCGCCACCCGCAGGTCGCGCAGGACCATGCCGACGGCGGAGGCGACCCGTCCGGCCGCCGCGACGGCACGCAGCTCGGCGGGGACGACCAGGAGCCCGAGGTCGAGTTGTGCGAGGGCCTCGGCCACCCCGCTGTCGACGCGGCGGGGCAGGTCGACCACGACCGTGCCGCCCCCGCGCCGGGCCGCGGCGAGCACCGCCCGTACGGCCTGGGGCGGTACGGCGACGCAGTCGCCCCGGTCCCAGCTGAGCACCCGCAGCGAGTGCAGTTCGGGCAGCGACTCCTCCAGGGCTCCACCGCCGACCCGCCCCCGTGAGGCGGCGAACGCGGGCCAGCGCAGCCCTTCCGCCGTTTCGCCCCCGAGGACCACGTCGAGTCCGCCGCCCAGCGGATCCGCGTCCACCAGGAGGGTGCGCAGTCCCTCCCGCGCCGAGGTGACGGCGAGCGCGCATGCCAGGGTGGAGGCTCCGGCCCCGCCCCGGCCGCCGAGGACGCCGACGGTCAGGGCCGGCCTGCCGACGCCCTCGGCCACGTCGGCGATACGGTCGACCAGCCACTGCTCGCCGTCGGGCAGCATCAGCACATGGTCGGCGCCGATCTCCACGGCCCTGCGCCAGACCCCGGAGTCGTCCTGGTCGCGGCCGACCAGCACCACTCCTCGCCGGCGCGCGGCACCGCGTACGCGCCGAGCGGCGTCGTCGCCGACGAGGACGAGCGGCGCGGCCTCCCAGCTGCCCCTCGGCTCCGGAACTCCGTGGTGGACCTCCGGGGTGGCGCCGGCCGCGGCGCACAGACGCAGCAGATCGTCGAGAAGTCCGGGGTCTTCGGTGACGATCAGCGGTCCGCCCTGTCCGCCTCCTCCGACGGCGGGCGGCGGATCGTGTGTGACGGTTCCTGCCATTTTCGTCCCCCTTCGCTGCATCTCACGGCGCCCCTGCGGCCCCGCGATTCCCAAACGTGTGAAGAACCGGCAAGCGGTCTCCATATGAACGGCCGCCAGAAACCGGCCATACGCGACTCGACAAAACAGAACCGGCGATGAACTCGCCGCGAGCGGGACGCGCTGGAATCACGGTGCAGCGATCCGGAAAACCGTGTGGATCTTGGTCAAAAACTGTGGACGGACCAACGGTTGTGAATATCGCCGTCACCCATACCGGCGAGCCCGGCACACCCCCGCACGGCCTCCGCAGAGCAGTTCGACGACTACGCAGAGTTGAAGGTCATGCTCATGCCAAATCTTGACCGGTCCTGGTCGACCGATCACGTCCCGGCCGTGGAGAGAAGAGGAAAACCCACCCGGACATGCGACGACCCCCGCCGGGGGGGAGAGCGGGGGTCGTCCCCACGGCCGACTCGGGGGGGGAGGAGTCGGACCGGGTTAGCACGGTCGCGAACGATCCGTGACTTCCATGGTGTACCCGAGAGGCCTCTCAGGCAAACCCACGCGCCACACCTTACGCCGAATGGGCTGCGCCTATGCTCAAGGCGTGGAAAACCACTCACTGCCCCGTGCGGCAGCCTTCTTCGATCTGGACAAGACGGTCATCGCGAAGTCGAGCACGCTCACGTTCAGCAAGTCGTTCTACCAAGGCGGCCTGATCAACCGCAGGGCAGCCTTGCGCACCGCATATGCCCAGTTCGTCTTCCTGGCCGGCGGCGCGGACCACGACCAGATGGAACGGATGCGCAAGTACCTGTCCGCGCTGTGCCGCGGCTGGAACGTCCAACAGGTCAAGGAGATCGTCGCGGAGACCCTGCACGACCTGATCGACCCGATCATCTACGACGAGGCCGCCACTCTCATCGAGCAGCACCACACCGCCGGCCGCGACGTGGTGATCGTGTCCACCTCGGGCGCCGAGGTGGTCGAGCCGATCGGAGAGCTGCTCGGCGCGGACCGGGTCGTGGCCACCCGCATGGTCGTGGGCGACGACGGGTGCTTCACCGGGGAGGTGGAGTACTACGCGTACGGCCCCACCAAGGCCGAGGCGATCAGGGAACTGGCCGAATCCGAGGGCTACGACCTCGCCCGCTGCTACGCCTACAGCGACTCGGCGACCGACCTGCCGATGCTGGAGTCCGTGGGCCATCCGCACGCCGTGAACCCGGATCGGACACTGCGCCGCGAAGCGGTCGCGCGCGAGTGGCCGGTCCTGGACTTCCACCGGCCCGTCCGGCTCAAGCAGCGCCTGCCCGCACTCTCCGTACCTCCTCGCCCGGCCCTCGTGGCGGCTGCCGCCATAGGCGCCGCCGCGGCCACCGCGGGTCTGGTCTGGTACGCGAGCCGACGCCGGGCGACGGTGGCCTGACCTGTCACCCCGTACGACGCGCCGACAGGCCGGCTCCCCTTCGCCGGACGAGTGCCCGATTGACGCCTATTTGAACATAAAAGTAAAGAAGCGGGTCCAGCACTTCCGCTTGCTTCGAACCTGGAGTACAAAGGATTCAACGGCCCGCGAGACCAAGGACATCCGAGAGGATCCCCTTTAGAACGCATTTGGCCCCACGGACCGAGCATGGCCACAGGGCACCCACGCGACGTCGACCCGTCGATTACGGGCCAGCCGCACCAGGGACGGGCAGATGTTCCCGACCTGATGGGCATATATCGAGGACGCTTGGTAACCAGGTGGGCGTGCCAGCGGCGGTACGAGTTCTCGTACCGCCGCATCTCTGCGCGACCGCGGCTACGCCGCCCCGCGCTGCAGCGCCTCGCACACCGCCGTGGATTCACGCGCCCCCAGTTCGACCGCGCGTCCGCAGTGGGCGATCCAGGAGGCCACACCCTCGGGGGTGCCCGAGACATAACCCTCCAGAGCGGCCAGATAAGCCTCCTGCCCCAGTTCGGCATGGCCGACCTCGGCCGGGCAGACCGACTTCGGGTCCAGCCCGCTGCCGACCAGCACGATGCGTTCGGCCGTACGCGCGAGAAGGCCGTTGTGGGAGGTGAAGGGGCGCAGTGCGAGCAGTTCACCGTGCACGACGGCGGCCGTCACCAGCGCCGGGGCGGAACTGCCCGCGATGATCAGTTCCGCCAGGCCCTCCAGCCGGCCGTGTGCCTCCGCCGCGGCGGGCAGCGGAAGCCCGACCAAGGGCTCGTCGACCGGCTCGCCCTCCTTCCGCGGCCGCCCGACCTGGTCGGCCTGGTCGGCCGCCGCGACCAGATGCAGCCGGGCGAGCACCCTCAGCGGCGACTGACGCCAGATGGACAGCAGTTGCCCCGCCTCGGCGGACAGCCGCAGGGCCGCACCCATCGTGCGCGCCTCGTCGCCGCTGCCGAAGTCGGTGCGCCGGCGCACCTCCTCCAGGGCCCAGTCCGCCCCGGACAGCGCCGCCGAGCCGCGGGCGCCGCGCAGGGCCGCCTCGGAGGTGATCTCGTTGCTGCGCCGCCGCATGACCCGGTGCTTGTAGACCCGGTCCACGGCCTTGCGGACGGATTCCACGGAGTCGGACACGCCGGGCAGCGAGCCCAGGGCCGCGAGGGGGTCCCCGCTGCTCGAACTCTTCCGAGAGCCCGGGGGTGGATCGGCGGTCGCGCCTGTCGTACTCATGAGTACGACATTACGCACCCGGGGCGCCCGCCCTGCGCAGGAGTGGCCTTCCTCACTCCGGACCGACCGCCAAAGCCGCGGCGGAGGCCGCAGCTCACCCCTTCGCCGCGGACGCCCCGGGCGCGCCCTTGGGAGCCGGGGCCGAGAGGTCGGACAGGAAGGACTTCCAGCCCTGCTTCGGGGCCTCGCCCACGGTCAGGGTGCGCAGTTTCGCCAGGGTCCTCGGGTTTTGGACGTCCAGCCAGTCCACGAGCTGCCGGAAGGAGACACAGCGCACGTCGGACTTGGTGCACACCTCCTTGACCACCTCCTCGACGGCCCGCATGTAGGTGCCTCCGTTCCAGGACTCGAAGTGGTTGCCGACGATCAGAGGTGCCCGGTTGCCGTGGTAGGCCCGCTCGAAGCCCGCGAGCAGGCCGTCCCGCATCTCGTCACCCCACTGTCCGTGCTTGGCGGGGTCGCCCTGGGTTTTGGTGCCGGACTGGTTGACCATGAAGTTGTAGTCCATGGCGAGCTGTTCGAAGGAGTGCCCGGGGAACGGGACGAGCTGCAGCGACAGGTCCCACAGCCCCTGCTTCCTCTCCGGCCACACCTGGTTGTTGACACCACTGGTGTCGTAGCGGAAGCCGAGCTCTCTCGCCGCCTTCGTGAAGTTCTCCTGACCCTCCAGACAGGGGGTGCGGGCGCCGATGAGCTCCTTGTCGTAATCGAAGGGGAGAGGGGCCCCGTTCTTCATGCCGGTGTGGGTCTTCCATGCCTTCACGAACGATTTGGCCTGGGCGATCTCGTCCTTCCACTCCGCCACCGACCACTCGCCGACCCCGCCGTCGGGGCCGCAGAAGTGACCGTTGAAGTGGGTGCCGATCTCGTTGCCCTCGAGCCACGCCAGGCGCAGCTGCTCCACGGTGGCGGCGATGCCCTCGGCGTCGTTGAAGCCGATGTCGGACCGGCCCGGTGAGTGTTGCGGCGGGCGGTACAGGTCGCGCTTCTCCTCCGGGAGCATGTACACGCCGCTCAGGAAGTACGTCATGGTCGCGTCGTTCTCCTTGGCGACCCTGCGGAAGTGGGAGAAGAGCTTCTGGCTGTCCTCACCCGCGCCGTCCCACGAGAAGACGACGAACTGCGGGGGCTGCTCGCCCGGCTCCAGCCGCTCGGGCTCGGGCAGGTGCGGCTGGGCCCCGGTGTACGCGGTGGAGCCGTCGCCGATCAGCCGGATCACGTTCTTCGGTGCCGGCGCCTCCTTCTTCGGATCCTGAGATCCCTTGCCGAAACCGTCGATGCCGGCCCCGCAGCCGGCGAGCGGGACGGCACAGGCCGCGGCGATCACGGTGCCCACGGCGATCCTTCGGGTGGCGGCCATGCCCGCCCACCTTCTTCCTTCTCTCGGGCCGGCCCTGTGGCGGCGATGTCGGGTGCCTGCCGGTCCGCGCCGACAACGCCGCCAAAGTCGCATGGGAGTGAGAAGGAATTAATACGACAAGCCGATAAAACATCTAATTCACCCGCAAGGAGTATTCATTAGACCGTTTGCCCGAAAAGCAAAGACTCGTCCTTTACTCTGAATTACGATTCGTTTACTGATGGTTGGGGTTCTTGCCGTCGAGGCTCCTCGCCGCCGTTGACCGATCCCGCCGTCCTGACACCGTGCCCCACGGCCGCGACCGCCCCGCCGCCGAGCGAGTCACCCCCACTTCCGCGACCGCGCAGCCCCGGAGGAGACGGGAAGCATGCCAACCTGTGTTCCCACCACCCACGCCAGCGACCCGAACCGGACCGGGCGTGCCCACCCACCCCACAGCCCTCCGCCGACCGGGCCCCGGCGGCTCCGTATCGCGGGCGCCGATCTGTCGGCCGCCGTCGCGGTCTTCCTGATCGCTCTGCCCCTGTCCCTCGGCATCGCTCTCGCCACCGGAGCTCCGCTTCAGGCCGGTCTGGTCGCCGCCGCCGTGGGCGGCCTCGTCGCCGGACGGCTCGGCGGCTCCCCGCTCCAGGTCAGCGGTCCGGCCGCCGGACTCACCGTCGTCACCGCCGACATCATCCAGCAGTACGGCTGGCGGACGACCTGCGCCATCACCGTCCTCGCCGGACTCTCCCAACTCGGCCTGGGCTGCCTGCGGGTGGCGCGCGGCGCACTCGCCGTCAGCCCCGCCATCGTGCACGGGATGCTCGCCGGTATCGGCGTCACCATCGCCGTCGCCCAGGTGCACATCGTCCTCGGCGGCACCCCGCAGAGCTCCGTCCCCGACAACCTCCGGGCGCTTCCCGCCCAGTTGGCGAACCTGGACCCCGCCGCCGTCGCGGTGAGCGTGCTCACCCTGGCCCTGCTCCTGCTGTGGCCCCGGATCCCCGGTGGAGCGGGGCGCGTTCTGCGCAGGGTCCCGGCCGCGCTCGTCGCCGTCACCGGGGCCACCGCGGTCGCGGCCGCGTCCGGTCTCGTCCTGGCCGAGGTCGACCTGCCGTCCTGGCGCAGCCACGCGCTGGCCGGACTGCCCGACGGGCCCGCACTCGGTCTCGTCGCCGCTGTGCTCACCACCACGCTGGTGTGCAGCGTGCAGTCGCTGCTGGGCGCGGTCGCCGTGGACAAACTGGTCTCCCGCCGCCCCGGTCCGGGCCACGGCCCACGCTCCGACCTGGACCGTGAACTGCTCGGTCAGGGCACCGCGAACATCGCCTCCGGCTGCCTCGGCGGACTGCCCGTGGCCGGGGTGGCCGTGCGCAGTTCCGCGAATGTGAACGCGGGTGCCGTGAGCCGGAACTCCACGATGCTGCACGGCGTTCTCGTAGTGATCGCCGCCTTGCTGATGGTTCCGATCCTGGAGTTCATCCCGCTCGCCTCGCTCGCCGCCCTGGTGATGGCCGTCGGCATCCAGATGGTGTCCCTGCACCACATTCGTACGGTGACCCGGCACCGTGAAGTCCTCGTCTACGCGGCGACCGCCCTCGGCGTGGTGTCCGTGGGGGTCCTGGCGGGGGTCGCCCTCGGCATCGCCGCGGCCGTCGGCGTGGCCCTGCACCGCCTCACCCGCACCCGGATCACGCATGAGGAGAAGAAAGGAGTCCATCACGTACATGTCCGAGGGCAGTTGACGTTCCTCGCCGTACCCCGGCTCAGCCGGTCCCTGCATCTCGTGCCCCAGGGGGCCACCGCCGTCGTGGCGCTGGGCGGGTCGTTCATGGACCACGCGGCGTACGAGACCTTGCAGGACTGGCAGAACACGCACACCGCCCGGGGTGGTGCGGTCGAGATCACCGGCCGCCGGCCCGGAGCCGGAGTCCGGATCGCCGAGCCCGCGGTCCTCGCCGCCGCACCCTCTTCGGACGGCACCGACGTGGCGGACCCGGCCACCGGCGCCGGGTGCCGTTGCCGGCCCTGGACCGCCTGGCGCAACCACCGGTGCGAGCCCCCACGATCCGTGCCCACCGGCGACTCCGTACCGAACGACGACCGCAGCGTCCACGATGTCCCCGAAGTGCCCGGGGCTCCCGGCGCCCCCTGCGCCCCGGTGCTCCACAGCGGCTCGGACACACGGACGATCCGCTCCGGCACAGGAGGCCCGCCCGGTGAGGGCGACGCGTCCCGTGCGGCCGGCACGTCCGGTGCGGGCGGGCCGGAGTCGTCCCGCGCCGAGGTCGGCCGGGAACTGGTGCGCGGTGAACCGGCGCGGCCGACACGCGAGGGACAGCGGCCGGCCCAGCTCTTCCTCACCTGTGCCGACTCACGACTGGTCACACCGACGGGCACCTCCAGCGATCCGGGAGACCTCTTCGTGGTCCGCAACGTCGGCAACCTCGTGCCGCCGCCCGGCGAGGAGAGCGGTGACGACTCGGTGGCGGCCGCCCTCGAGTACGCCGTGGAGGTGCTAGCGGTGCGGTCCATCACGGTCTGCGGGCACTCGGAGTGCGGTGCCGTGCAAGCCCTGCTCGACCCGGAGCCGGACGGTGCCCGGACTCCGCTGAGACGGTGGCTGCGGCACGGGCTGCCGAGCCTGGAGCGGGTCGGTGACGGGCGCGGGCCCTGGGCGCGCCTCGGCGGACGGGCGCCGGCCGACCCGGCCGAGCGGCTCTGCCTGGCCAACGTCGTCCAGCAGCTCGACCATCTGCGCGCCCACGAGTCGGTGGCCCGTGCTCTGAAGAACGGGAACCTGACGCTCCACGGCATGTACTTCCATGTGGGTGAGGCGCAGGCGTATCTCCTCACCGAGACGGCGGGAGAGGGCAGGTTCGACCGGGTGAGGGCGGCGGACCTGGCGCGGTGAGGGACCGTCGCGGGTATGAGTGGTGTGACAGGGGCTGAACCGCGTGCCCTCGGTGTCCGTGGGTACGGGTGACCCCGGGCCACGGAAGCGATCGGTTGACCTCAGAGAGCTGACCTCAAAAGGTCTAAACCACTTTGCCGTCGGCCCTTGTCAGCCCGCCCCCGGGTCTGATGAGCTGTGCCCCGGGACACAACGGACACTCCGGGAAAGGCAGATGCCGTGAGCAACGAAAGCCTGGCCAACCTGCTCAAGGAAGAACGCAGGTTCGCACCCCCCGCCGACCTGGCCGCCAACGCCAACGTCACCGCGGAGACGTACGAACAGGCCAAGGCTGACAGGCTCGGCTTCTGGGCCGAGCAGGCCCGCCGACTGACCTGGGCCAAGGAGCCCACCGAAACGCTCGACTGGTCGAACCCGCCGTTCGCCAAGTGGTTCAAGGACGGCGAGCTCAACGTCGCCTACAACTGCGTGGACCGGCACGTGGAGGCCGGGCACGGCGACCGGGTCGCCATCCACTTCGAGGGCGAGCCCGGCGACAGCCGCACGATCACCTACGCCCAGCTCAAGGACGAGGTCTCCCAGGCCGCCAACGCCCTGCTGGAACTGGGCGTCCAAAAGGGCGACCGGGTGGCGATCTACATGCCGATGATCCCCGAGACGGCGGTCGCCATGCTGGCCTGCGCCCGTATCGGCGCCGCGCACTCCGTCGTCTTCGGCGGTTTCTCGGCGGACGCGCTCGCGACCCGTATCCAGGACGCCGACGCCAAGGTCGTCATCACCGCCGACGGCGGCTACCGGCGCGGCAAGCCGTCCGCGCTCAAGCCCGCCGTGGACGAGGCGGCCGACCGCGTCGACACCGTGCGGCACGTCCTCGTCGTCCGCCGCACCGGCCAGGACGTCGCCTGGACCGAGGGCCGCGACCTGTGGTGGCACGAGACGGTGGGCCGCCAGAGCACCGAGCACACCCCGGAGGCGTTCGAGGCCGAGCAGCCGCTGTTCATCCTCTACACCTCCGGCACCACGGGTAAGCCGAAGGGCATCCTGCACACCTCCGGCGGCTACCTCACCCAGACCGCTTACACACACTGGGCGGTCTTCGACCTCAAGCCGGAGACGGACGTGTTCTGGTGCACGGCCGACGTCGGCTGGGTCACCGGACACTCGTACATCGTCTACGGGCCGCTCGCCAACGGCGCGACCCAGGTCATGTACGAGGGCACGCCCGACACCCCGCACCAGGGTCGCTTCTGGGAGATCGTGCAGAAGTACGGCGTGACGATCCTCTACACGGCGCCCACCGCGATCCGGACGTTCATGAAGTGGGGCGACGACATCCCCGCGAAGTTCGACCTGTCCTCGCTGCGGGTCCTCGGTTCCGTCGGTGAGCCGATCAACCCCGAGGCGTGGATCTGGTACCGCAAGAACATCGGCGCGGACCGCACCCCCGTGGTGGACACCTGGTGGCAGACCGAGACCGGCAGCATCATGATCTCGCCGCTGCCCGGCGTGACCGGCGCCAAGCCGGGATCCGCCCAGACCCCGTTGCCCGGCATCGCCGCGACCGTCGTCGACGACGAGGCGCGCGAGGTGCCCGACGGCGGTGGTGGCTACCTGGTCCTCACCGAGCCGTGGCCGTCGATGCTGCGCACCGTCTGGGGCGACGACCAGCGGTACATCGACACGTACTGGTCGCGGTTCGAGGGCAAATATTTCGCCGGCGACGGCGCCAAGAAGGACGACGACGGCGACATCTGGCTGCTCGGCCGGGTCGACGACGTGATGCTGGTCTCCGGGCACAACATCTCCACCACCGAGGTGGAGTCGGCGCTCGTCTCCCACCCGTCGGTCGCCGAGGCGGCCGTGGTCGGCGCGGCGGACGAGACGACCGGGCAGGCCATCGTCGCCTTCGTGATCCTGCGCGGTACGGCGGCGGAGACCGAGCAACTGGTCGCCGAGCTGCGCGACCACGTGGGCGCCACACTCGGCCCGATCACCAAGCCCAAGCGGATCCTGCCGGTCAACGAGCTGCCGAAGACCCGCTCCGGCAAGATCATGCGCCGGCTGCTGCGGGACGTCGCGGAGAACCGCCAGCTCGGTGACGTGACCACGCTGACCGACTCCACCGTGATGGACCTGATCCAGGCGAAGCTGCCCCAGTCGCCCGGCGAGGACTGAGCACGGGACGGCCGGCCGCTGAACACGGGGGACGGCCGGCCGCAGGAACACGGGGGTGCCCGGCGCCACGCACGCGCCGGGCACCCTCCCCGTGACATCCGTCACGAAAGCCCTCGGTGCGCCCCGGAAGCACGTTGGTTAGAGTGGACACGAAGGTGGCCGCAGCAGGCCACCCGCACACATGCTGTCTCATGGAGCGCCGGGAAGTCTGGTCGGCACACGATTCGTGCTGCCCGACGACCAGAGGACCACCCCGTGACCGCGCCCCGCACCCCCAGCCCCCGCAAGGCCCTCGGCCGCCTCTCCCTGCCCGAGCGGAACTTCGTCGCGGACGCACTGCGCACCGAGACCGTCGGCGGCGTGCTGCTGCTCATCGCCGCGATCACCGCGCTGATCTGGGCGAACGTGCCCGCCCTGCACGACAGCTACGAGAGCGTCAGCCACTTCCGCTTCGGCCCCGAGTCGCTCGGCCTGAATCTGTCCGTCGCGCACTGGGCCGCCGACGGACTGCTCGCGGTCTTCTTCTTCGTCGCCGGAGTGGAGCTCAAGCGCGAACTCGTCGCCGGTGATCTGCGCGACCCCCGGGCCGCCGCGCTCCCCGTCGTCGCCGCCCTGTGCGGCATGGCCGTACCCGCGCTCGTCTACACGCTCACCAGCGGCATCGGCGGCGGCTCACTGGCCGGCTGGGCCGTGCCCACCGCCACCGACATCGCCTTCGCGCTCGCCGTGCTCGCCGTCATCGGCACCTCCCTGCCGAGTGCGCTGCGCGCCTTCCTGCTCACCCTCGCCGTCGTCGACGACCTCTTCGCGATTCTGATCATCGCGGTCTTCTTCACCGCCGACCTGAACCTCGTCGCGCTCGGCGGTGCCGTGGTGGGCCTGGCCGTCTTCTGGCTGCTGCTCCGCAAGGGCGTGCGCGGCTGGTACGTGTATGTGCCGCTCGCCCTCGTCGTCTGGGGCCTGATGTACAACAGCGGCATCCACGCCACCATCGCCGGTGTCGCCATGGGCCTGATGGTGCGCTGCCACCGCCACGAGGGTGAGGAGCAGTCTCCGGGTGAGCGCATCGAGCATCTCGTCCGGCCCCTCTCCTCGGGCCTCGCCGTCCCGCTGTTCGCCCTGTTCAGCGCGGGCGTGGCGGTCTCCGGCGGCGCGCTCGCGAACGTGTTCACCACGCCCGAGACGCTCGGCGTCGTCCTCGGCCTCGTCGTCGGCAAGACGGTCGGCATCTTCGGCGGTACGTGGCTGACCACACGCTTCACCAGGGCCTCGCTCAGCGAGGACCTCGCCTGGGCGGACGTGTTCGCGGTGGCGACGCTGGCCGGGATCGGGTTCACCGTCTCCCTGCTCATCGGTGAACTCGCCTTCGAGGGCGACGCGGCGATGACGGACAGCGTCAAGGCCGCCGTGCTGACCGGTTCGCTGATCGCGACCGCCGTGGCGACCGTGCTGCTGAAGATCCGGAACGCCAGGTACCGCAGGCTGTCCCAGGAGGAGGAGCGCGACGACGACCTCAGCGGCGTCCCCGACGTGTACGAGGAGGACGACCCGGCCCACCACCTGCGGATGGCGGAGATCCACGACCGCAAGGCCGCCGAGCACCGGCGGCTCGCCCGGGAGAAGGCCGAACAGCGGCGCGGGCTTGCCGAAGTGCCGGGCGGGGCAGGCGAGGACCACGACGGTCCGGCATGATCTGACGAGACGGTACAAAAGTCAGGACAGTCGGACGCCCGCGGACACACATGGACGCCCGCGGACACACACGACCGGTCACGCCACGCCCGGCCCACGAGGTCGGACACACGCGGTCGGACGTGGCGGCCGGCCGGACAGGAACCGTCAGACGGCAGACTGAACCGTACGCAGCGGCACACAGTGGCACGCGATACGTACGCAGGAGAGGGAGACCGCGATGAGCGCACCCGACGGCAGCCCGGTCGGCGCCGAACGCAGCATGGGCGAGCTGTTCGCCTCGGCGACGGAGAACATGTCGGCGCTGGTGCACGACGAGATCGCGCTGGCGAAGGCGCAGCTCAAGCAGGACGCGAAGCGGGGCGCGAGGAGCGGCGGGGTGTTGACCCTGGCCGGCCTCGTCCTGCTGTTCTCCCTGCCGATGCTGAGCTTCGCCCTGGCCTACGGCATCCACACCTGGAGCGACTGGAACCTCGCGCTCTGTTTCCTGCTGTCCTTCCTGGCGAACTGCCTCGTCGCCGGCGTCCTCGCGCTGATCGGCATGGTCTTCGCGAAGAAGGCGAAGAAGAGCCGTGGCCCGCAGAAGGTCGCCGCCTCCATGAAGGAGACCGCGAGCGTGCTGCAGAAGGCCAAGCCGCACCCGCGTCCCGAACTCGAGCTGTCCAAGGACCGGGCCCCCGCGGCGATCGAAGCTGTGGGACGCTCGTCCTCATGACGGGCTCCTCCCTCCCCTCGGGGCAACCTCCCTCGGCGCACCCCCTCTCGGCCGTACGCCTCGACATCCCGGGCGGCGCCGAGGTGACCCACCGGGACGTGGCCGCCAACGGCGCGCGCTTCCACATCGCGGAGCTCGGCGACGGGCCGCTGGTGCTGCTGCTGCACGGCTTTCCGCAGTTCTGGTGGACCTGGCGGCACCAGCTGACGGCACTCGCCGACGCCGGGTTCCGCGCCGTCGCCATGGACCTGCGGGGTGTCGGGGGGAGCGACCGCACACCGCGCGGTTACGACCCGGCCAACCTCGCGCTGGACATCACCGGGGTGGTCCGTTCCCTCGGCGAGCCGGACGCCGCGCTGGTGGGGCACGACCTGGGCGGCTACCTGGCCTGGACGGCGGCGGCGATGCGTCCCAAGCTCGTACGACGGCTCGCGGTCGCGTCCATGCCGCATCCGCGGCGCTGGCGGTCGGCCATGCTCGCGGACGTCAGGCAGTCGTCCGCCATGTCCCACATCTGGGGGTTCCAGCGGCCCTGGGTCCCGGAGCGGCAGCTCGCCGCCGACGACGGGGCGCTGGTGGCCAGACTCATCCAGGACTGGTCCGGGCCGCGCCCGCCCGAGAAGGAGGCGCTGGAGAACTACCGGCGCGCCATGTGCATCCCGTCCACGGCGCATTGCTCGATCGAGCCGTACCGCTGGATGGTGCGCTCCATGGCCCGGCCCGACGGCATCCAGTTCAACCGCCGGATGAAGCGGCCGGTGCGGGTGCCGACGCTGCATCTGCACGGATCGCTGGACCCCGTGGTGCGCACCCGGAGCGCCGCAGGGTCCGGACAGTACGTCGAAGCGCCCTACCGCTGGCGGCTGTTCGACGGGCTCGGGCACTTCCCGCACGAGGAGGACCCGGTCACGTTCTCCACCGAGCTGATCAACTGGCTGAAGGACCCGGAACCCGACCGCTGAGCGGAGACGTCCCGATCATCAAAATTGAACACCTGTCCTATGAACGGCCATTTGCCGCGCGCATAGGCCAATTGGCTCCCCCTGAAGCGGTTATCGACCATGAGGTGGGGGCACGGTCGGGATATGGGCTGGACGCACGACTACAGTGACGCAGGCCGCGACCGCCGCTCGGCGGGCGGCAGAGGACCCCACCAGCGAGGCGGTGCACCGCACATGGCGGGCACGGACCTCAGGGTGGGGATTCCACATATCCTCCGCCGCCGGGCCCGCTGGGTCTCGGCACGGCTACGTCACCCACGCGGGTGACCCGACAGCGGCGCGCCGGCCATGTCCCGCGCGCCGCTCAGAGCGCGCAGCTGTCGCTGTCCACCTGCTGGTTCGCGGCACGGCCCTTGGTGATGTCGTCCTGGATCTCGTCCACGGTGAGCGCGTACCCCGTCTCGGCGTCGTCGAGGGACTTGGCGAACACCACGCCGTAGACCCGCCCCTCGGGCGTGAGCAGCGGGCCGCCGGAGTTGCCCTGACGGACCGTCGCGTACAGGGAGTAGACGTCACGGCGGACCGTGCCCCGGTGATAGATGTCCGGGCCGTTGGCCGTGATCCGCCCGCGGACCCGCGCGGACCTGACGTCGTACGCGCCGTTCTCCGGGAAGCCGGCGACGATCGCGCTGTCGCCGCTGCCCGCGTCCTCGGTCGTGAACCGCAGCGCCGGCGCCTTCAGGTCCGGGACGTCGAGGACCGCGATGTCGCGCTTCCAGTCGTAGAGGACGACCGTCGCGTCGTACTTCCTGCCCTCGCCGCCTATCTGCACGGTCGGTTCGTCGACGCCGCCCACGACATGCGCGTTGGTCATGACGCGGCGTTCGGAGAACACGAAGCCGGTGCCCTCCAGAACCTTGCCGCACCGCGGTGCGGTGCCCATGACCTTGACGATGGACCGCTGGGCCCGGGCGGCCACGGGGCTGCCGACCAGGGCGGGGTCGGGGGGCTGGACATCGGTGATCGGCTCGTTCGCGAACGGGCTGAAGACCTGCGGAAAGCCGTTCTGCGCGAGGACGGAGGAGAAGTCGGCGAACCAGGTGTCGGCCCGATCGGGCAGCGCGCGGGAGACACCGAGCAGGACCTTGGAACCGCGGACCTCCTTGCTGAGCGTCGGCAGCGTCGTACCGGCGAGGGCGGAGCCGATCAGCCAGGCGACCAGGAGCATGGCGACGACGTTGACCAGGACACCGCCGGTCGCGTCGAGCGCCCGGGCCGGGGACCAGGTGATGTGGCGGCGCAGTTTGTTGCCGAGGTGGGTGGTCAGCGCCTGGCCGACGGAGGCGCAGACTATGACGACGACGACCGCGACGACGGCCGCGACCGTGCCGACCTCGGCGTTGTCCGTCAGGACGTCCCAGATGACGGGAAGTACGTAGACGGCGGCGAGACCACCGCCGAGGAACCCGATCACCGACAGGATGCCGACGACGAACCCCTGGCGGTAGCCGACGACCGCGAACCAGACGGCGGCGACCAGCAACAGCATGTCCAGCACGTTCACTGCTTCCAGCCTCGCCTCGTCATTCCGGTCGCTCCCACTCGGCCGGAGTCCGGGGGCGTACGGCACGAACCACCCTCGTCACCAGCCCCCGTACCGCACGGCACGGCGCCCACCCTGTCATGACCTCTGGTCCAGCGGGACCCGCTTGTCCCGGTCCCAGGGACGCTCCCACCCCGCGTAGTGGAGCAGCCGGTCGATGATCCCGGCCGTGAAACCCCAGACGAGAGTCGATTCGACCAGGAATGCCGGACCTTGGTGGCCGCTGGGATGGACCGCGGTCGCCCGGTTGTCCGGATCGGTGAGATCCGCCACCGGGACCGTGAAGACCCGGGCGGTCTCGTTGGGATCCACGACGCCGACCGGGCTGGGGACCTGCCACCAGCCCAGCACCGGGGTGACGACGAAGCCGCTGACGGGGATGTAGAGCTTGGGCAGGACACCGAAGAGCTGGACACCGGCCGGATCGAGCCCGGTCTCCTCCTCGGCCTCGCGCAGCGCTGCCCGCAGCGGCCCGTCGGCCAGCGGGTCGCCGTCCTCGGGGTCGAGGGCGCCGCCGGGGAAGGCCGGCTGCCCGGCATGCGAGCGCAGCGCCGTCGACCGCTCCATGAGCAGCAGTTCCGGGCCGCACGCGCCCTCGCCGAACAGGATCAGGACCGCGGACTGGCGCCCCGAGCCGTTCGCCGGCGGCAGGAAGCGGCTCAGCTGTCCCGGCGCGACCGTCTCCACGGCCCGCACCACCGGGTCCAGCCAGGTGGGCAGGCCCTCCTGACTGAGCGTCGCCCGGTCACCCCGGATGTTGCCCGCCCGCGTCATCGCCACCCCCGTCGTCCTGCCCCCTGCCCGTCCGTTCCCGGCGACAGGTCCAACGCCCGGCGGCCCCCGGAACGTTCCATCAAAGATCGTTCCACCTGCGGCCGCCGGGTACGCCCTGTCATCCGGCGCCCAGCGGCGGGGCCGGCCGGCCGCCCGCGTCGAGGTAGGCCTGCGGGGGGTTCAGACGCTGGCCCGGGAAGCCCCCCTTCTCGTACTTCAGCAGCTTCCGCGCCTTCTCCGGGTCCGTCTCCCCCTCGCCGTACGCCGGGCAGAGCGGGGCGACGGGGCAGGCTCCGCAGGCGGGCTTGCGGGCGTGGCAGATGCGGCGGCCGTGCCAGATCACATGGTGCGAGAGGTCGGTCCAGTCGCTCTTCGGGAAGAGCGCGCCGACGGCCGCCTCGATCTTGTCGGGGTCGGTCTCCTCCGTCCACTTCCAGCGGCGCACCAGGCGCTGGAAGTGCGTGTCCACGGTGATCCCCGGACGGCCGAAGGCGTTGCCGAGGACGACGAAGGCCGTCTTGCGGCCCACACCGGGCAGCTTGACGAGATCCTCCAGCCGACCCGGCACCTCGCCGCCGAACTCCTCCGCCAGCACCTTCGAAAGCCCTGTCACCGACCTGGTCTTGGCCCGGAAGAACCCGGTGGGGCGGAGGATCTCCTCCACCTCCTCCGGGTCGGCGGCGGCCAGGTCCTCGGGGGTGGGGTACTTCGCGAAGAGGGCGGGGGTCGTCTGGTTGACCCGCAGGTCGGTGGTCTGGGCGGACAGGACCGTGGCGACCACCAGTTGGAAGGGGTTCTCGAAGTCCAGCTCGGGGTGGGCGTACGGGTACACCTCGGCGAGCTCCCGGTTGATCCGCCGGGCCCGGCGGACCAGCGCGGTACGCGACTCGGCCCTCGGCTGCCCGACGGCGGTCTTCTTCCCGGGTGCGGGGCTCTTCGCGGGCGCCGCCTTCTTCGCGGGCGCCGCCTTCTTTGCAGGCGCGGAGCCCTTCGCGGACGCGGGCCTCACCTCGGCCGCCGCTTCGCTCGCACTCGCGGTCGAATCCTTCTTCACCGGTGCCTTCTTCGTCGGTTTCGCCGTTCCCCTGCCACTGCCGGAGCCCTGTTCGCCCACAGCGGAATCATGATGTACCGCCGCCCGTGCAACCCCCTGAGCGCGTGCTCTCACCGGCGATTTGGACACCCGACCAGCCTACGGCTCGGCACCGACATCCGCCCCGGACCCTGCGGATCGGCGCCCAATTGGACCCCTGCCGCTTACCCAGGCACGCCTGTGCGGCATCCTTGTGACAGATCACACTGTTTGGACTGTCCGGCAAAATGGGCACCTCGGTCCCCTGGTACGCGGGGAACAAGATCCCCTGAGCAGGTCGACAAGGAGAGAACACGTGGACGACGTTCTGCGGCGGAACCCGCTCTTCGCGGCGCTCGATGACGAGCAGGCCGCGGAGCTTCGCGCCTCGCTGAGCGAGGTGACCCTCGCACGGGGCGACTCCCTGTTCCACGAGGGCGACCCCGGAGACCGGCTCTACGTGGTCACCGAGGGCAAGGTCAAGCTCCACCGGACCTCCCCCGACGGCCGCGAGAACATGCTGGCCGTCGTCGGTCCCGGCGAGCTCATCGGTGAGCTGTCGCTCTTCGACCCGGGCCCGCGCACCGCGACCGCCACGGCGCTGACCGAGGTCAAGCTGCTCGCCCTGGGCCACAGCGACCTCCAGCCCTGGCTGAACGCCCGCCCCGAGGTGGCCACGGCGCTGCTGCGGGCCGTCGCGCGCCGGCTGCGCAAGACCAACGACGCCATGTCGGACCTGGTCTTCTCCGACGTCCCGGGCCGGGTCGCCCGCGCCCTGCTGGACCTCTCCCGCCGCTTCGGGGTGCAGTCCGAGGAGGGCATCCACGTCGTCCACGACCTCACGCAGGAGGAGCTGGCCCAGCTGGTCGGCGCGTCCCGCGAGACGGTCAACAAGGCCCTGGCGGACTTCGCGCAGCGCGGCTGGCTCCGTCTGGAGGCCCGCGCGGTGATCCTCCTGGACGTCGAGCGCCTCGCGAAGCGCTCCCGCTGACGGGATTCCCGGCACGCGTGCCGAAGGCCCCGGTGCCTCGCAGGCCTCAGCGCCTGCCGGGCCCCGGGGCCTTCGGGTGAGCCCGTGCCCCTGCCGGACGAGCCGTTCCCCTGCCGGACGAGCCCGTGCTCCCGCTAGATGAGCCCGTGCTCCCGCAGGTATTCCAGTTGCGCGCGGACCGACAGTTCCGCGGCCGGCCACAGGGAGCGGTCCACGTCGGCGTAGACGTGGGCGACGACCTCGGACGGGGTGAGCCGGCCGTTCTCGACGGCCGTCTCCACCTGGGCGAGGCGGTGGGCCCGGTGCGCCAGGTAGTACTCGACCGCGCCCTGGGCGTCCTCCAGTACGGGGCCGTGACCGGGCAGGACCGTGTGGACGCCGTCGTCGACCGTGAGCGAGCGCAGGCGGCGCAGGGTGGCCAGGTAGTCGCCGAGGCGGCCGTCGGGGTGGGACACCACGGTCGTACCGCGTCCCAGGACGGTGTCGCCGGTGAGGACGGCCCCGTCGGCCGGCAGGTGGAAGGACAGGGAGTCGGCGGTGTGGCCGGGGGTGGGGACGACCCGCAGCTCCAGACCGCCCACGTCGATGACGTCCCCGCCGGACAGGCCCTCGTCCCCCAGCCTCAGCTCCGGGTCCAGCGCCCGTACCTTCGTGCCGGTCAGCTCGGCGAAGCGGGCGGCGCCCTCGGCGTGGTCGGGGTGACCGTGCGTCAGCAGGGTGAGGGCGACGCGCTTGCCGGCCCGCTCGGCCGTGTCGACGACGTTGCGCAGATGCCCCTCGTCCAGCGGGCCGGGGTCGACGACGACCGCCCGCGCGGAGTCGGGTTCCGAGAGGATCCAGGTGTTGGTGCCGTCCAGGGTCATGGCCGAGGCGTTCGGGGCCAGGACGTTGACCGCGCGCGCGGTGGCGGGCCCGGAGAGGACCCCACCGCGCGGTTGGCCGGGAAGGGCTGCCGCGTCCGTCATGCGGGTGCTCCACCGGTCGGGATGTGCTTGGTGAACTCGTCGTGTCCGGGCCAGGACAGCACGATCTCCTCGTCGTCCAGGCGCGCGGTGGCCAGTACCGGCGTGAGATCCCGCGCGGACGCCGCGTCGAGCGCCTGCGCCGCCGCCGGGTACGCCGTCAGCTGGCGCAGGGTCGCGATCGTCGGCGGCATCATCAGCAGCTCGCCCCGGTCGTACGCGGCGGCCGCCTCGCGCGGGGCGATCCACACCGTGCGGTCGGCCTCCGTGGAGGCGTTGCGGGTGCGCTGTCCCTCGGGGAGCGCGGCGACGAAGAACCAGGTGTCGTAGCGGCGGGGCTCGAACTCCGGGGTGATCCACCGGGTCCACGCGCCGAGCAGGTCCGAGCGCAGGACCAGTCCTCGGCGGTCGAGGAACTCCGCGAAGGACGTCTTTCGCGCGACGAGTGCCGCGCGGTCCGCCTCCCAGTCCGCGCCCGTCGTGTCACCGACCACGGAGTCGGACGTCGGACCGGCGAGCAGCACACCGGCTTCCTCGTACGTCTCGCGTACGGCGGCGCAGACGATCGCCTGGGCGGCGGCCTCGTCGACGCCGAGCCGGTCCGCCCACCACGCGCGTGTGGGGCCCGCCCAGCGGACGTGGTGGTCGTCGTCCCGCGGGTCGACGCCACCGCCGGGGTAGGCGTAGGCGCCTCCGGCGAAGGCCATGGAGGCGCTCCGGCGCAGCATGTGGACGACGCAGCCCTCGCCGGCGTCCCTCAGGAGCATCACGGTGGCCGCCCGCTTGGGCGGGACCGGGGTGAGGGTGCCCTCCGCGAGCGCACGGATGCGGGCCGGCCACTCGGATGGGTACCACTGCCCACCAGCCTGCACATTCACCATGGCCGGAGGCTATCCCGGGACGGGCGGATGTTCGAGTGCCCAGCCGGAGAAGAAGGGGGTGAAAGGAGGTGAAAAAGGAGGCGAAAGAGGGCGAAAGGGAGCGAGGGGACGCGCGGCGCCGGGAGGCGGCAGGGGGACGCGGCGAGGAGGAGTGGCGGACCCGGCGGACCGCACGGGCCACGCGGCCCTCCGCCGAACACCGGCCCGCCTCCGCCTCCGCCTCCGTCGGACGCCGGCCGCCTCTGCCTGCCCGCGTCCGTCAGCGCGCGTCCGTCAGCCTGCGTCCGTCAGCTCCACCTGGATCTCGACCTCCACCGGTGCGTCGAGGGGCAGTACCGCGACGCCCACCGCGCTGCGGGCGTGGACGCCCTTGTCGCCGAGGACCTCGACCAGCAGCTCGCTCGCACCGTTGAGGACGCCCGGCTGGCCCGTGAAATCCGCGGCCGAGGCCACGAACCCGACGACCTTCACCACGCGCGCGACGCGGTCCAGATCACCGGCGACGGACTTCACGGCGGCGAGGGCGTTCAGCGCACAGGTGCGCGCCAGCTCCTTCGCCTCCTCGGCCGTGACCTCGGCACCGACCTTTCCGGTCAGCGGAAGCTCACCGCCCACCATGGGAAGCTGGCCGGCGGTGTGGACGTACCGCCCCGACAGCACGGCCGGGCGGTACGCGGCCAGCGGCGGAACGACCTCCGGCAGACTCAGCCCGAGTTCGGCCAGTTTGGCCTCGACCGCGCTCACGCCTGCTTCTCCCGCTTCAGGTAGGCGACCAGCTGCTCGGGGTTGTTCGGGCCCGGCACGACCTGCACGAGCTCCCAGCCGTCCTCGCCCCAGGTGTCCAGAATCTGCTTCGTGGCGTGGACCAGCAGCGGAACCGTGGAGTACTCCCATTTCGTCATGCGGCGACTCTAGCCGCTGCCGCCCTCCGCCCGGGAAGCACGGGAAGCCTCGAAAGCCCGGGAAACCTGGGAAACCCGGGTACCCGGGAGCGCGGGAAGCCCGGCAACTCGCCCCCGGAGCCGCCGGGGCGCACGGGGAGGAATTAGGCTCAAAGGCGTGAGCAGGCTTCAGGTGGTCAGTGGCAAGGGCGGAACCGGCAAGACCACGGTGGCCGCGGCCCTCGCGCTGGCCCTGGCCACGGAGGGGAAGCGGACGCTTCTCGTCGAGGTCGAGGGCCGCCAGGGCATCGCGCAGGTCTTCGAGACGGAGGCGCTGCCGTACGAGGAGCGGAAGATCGCCGTCGCTCCCGGGGGCGGGGAGGTGCACGCCCTCGCCATAGACGCCGAGCGGGCCCTTCTGGACTACCTCCAGATGTTCTACAAGCTGGGCAGTGCCGGGCGGGCGCTGAAGAAGCTCGGCGCGATCGACTTCGCGACCACCATCGCGCCCGGTGTGCGGGACGTCCTGCTGACCGGCAAGGCGTGCGAGGCGGTACGGCGCAAGGACCGGAGCGGGCGGTTCGTCTACGACTACGTCGTGATGGACGCCCCGCCGACCGGGCGCATCACCCGTTTCCTCAACGTCAACGACGAGGTCGCCGGGCTCGCGAAGATCGGCCCGATACACAATCAGGCCCAGGCCGTGATGCGGGTGCTGAAATCGCCGGAGACGGCGGTGCACCTGGTCACCCTGCTGGAGGAGATGCCGGTCCAGGAGACCGTGGACGGCATCGCCGAACTGCGGGGGGCCCGGCTGCCGGTGGGGCGGGTCATCGTGAACATGGTGCGGCCCGAGGTGCTGGACGCGACCGACCTGGAACTCATGGGGACGGTCGAGCGTTCCTCTGTCGCGCGGGCACTGTCGTCCGCCGGTCTCGGCGGCGCGCGGCGCGGCGGGCACGCCGAGCGGCTGGTGGACCCGTTGCTCGCGCAGGCGAAGGAGTACGCCGAGCGGTACACACTGGAAGCCGAACAGCGCGCCGTGCTGGCCGAGGTGGACCTGCCCCTGCACGAGCTGCCCCTGCTCGCGGAGGGCATGGACCTGGCGGGCCTGTACGAACTGGCCGAGGAACTCCGCGCACAGGGTGTGTCATGACCGGCGGAAACCTGCCCGTGTCCGTGCCCATGCCCGTGCCCGGCGGGAACCCTCCCGCCGGGCCCGCCGCCCCCGTCAGGCCCGCCATGCCCGTCACGCCCGTCACGCCCGTCACGAGTCGGAAGTATCGGAAGCAGGGGATGTCATGAGTCGTCATCCGGAACCGGCGCACCCGCGCGCACACGATCCGGCCCACCCGGCCCGCCACCACCTCTCCTCCGTGCGCACGCTCGACATCGACCCACTGATCGAGGACCGGACCACCCGGATCGTGGTGTGCTGCGGCTCGGGCGGGGTCGGCAAGACGACCACCGCCGCGGCCCTGGGACTGCGCGCGGCCGAACGGGGACGCAAGGTGGTCGTCCTCACCATCGACCCCGCCCGCAGGCTCGCCCAGTCCATGGGCATCGACTCGCTCGACAACATCCCCCGCCGGGTGAAGGGCGTCGACGACTCCGCCGGCGGCGAACTGCACGCCATGATGCTCGACATGAAGCGCACCTTCGACGAGATCGTCGAGGCGCACGCGGACCCGGAGCGCGCCTCCGCGATCCTCGGCAACCCCTTCTACCAGTCCCTCTCGGCGGGCTTCGCGGGCACGCAGGAGTACATGGCGATGGAGAAGCTGGGGCAGCTGCGGGCCCGCGACGAGTGGGACCTCATCGTCGTCGACACACCGCCCTCCCGCTCCGCACTGGACTTCCTGGACGCCCCCAAGCGGCTCGGATCCTTCCTCGACGGCAAGCTCATCCGCGTCCTGCTGACCCCGGCGAAGGTCGGCGGCCGTGCGGGGATGAAGTTCCTGAACGTCGGGATGTCCATGATGACCGGCGTCCTGGGGAAGGTGCTCGGGGGGCAACTGCTGCGGGACGTACAGACGTTCGTGGCGGCGATGGACTCCATGTTCGGCGGGTTCCGTACGCGCGCGGACGCCACGTTCAAACTGCTCCAGGCGCCCGGGACGGCGTTCCTGGTGGTCGCGGCCCCGGAGCGGGACGCGCTGCGCGAGGCCGCGTACTTCGTGGAACGGCTGGCCGCGGAGGACATGCCGCTGGCCGGTCTGGTGCTCAACCGGGTCCATGGCAGCGGCGCCGACCGGCTGTCGGCCGAACGGGCACTCGCCGCCGCGGAAAATCTTGAGGACTCCCGCATTGTGGATCAGGAGGACGGGAAAGCTGAAGTTCGTAACTCCCGCGACAAAAAAGCCAGTTCAGACGTCCCCGACGGAGGCTCCCCCGCCACCGCGGACGACACGGACCCACTCACCAGCACCACCGACACAGGCACCGACGGGGTGGACGCGGAGCGGTCCTTCGACCAGCTCACCGCGGGCCTGTTGAGACTGCACGCCGAGCGGATGCGGCTGCTCTCACGCGAGCAGCGCACACGTGACCGCTTCACCGCGCTCCATCCCGAGGTGGCGGTGACGGAAGTGGCCGCGCTGCCCGGCGACGTGCACGACCTCGCGGGCCTGCGGCAGATCGGCGACCGGCTCGCGACCAACAGGCCGGAGCTGCCCGAAACACCCGAGGCGACCGCCTCACCCGAGGCGCCCGCCTGACGCACGCCGACCCGCCCCACTCCGCACCGAGACGGTCCAAGGCGTCCCGGCACAGCCCGAGACGCCCGCCGAGAACCCCCCGAGAGTCCTCAGCTCACCGCCGCGTAGTTCGCGTACACCTCGTCGTCGTCGAGGGGCACGACGCCCGTCCCCCGCTCGTACTCCGTGCGCGCGGTCTCCAGCAGCCGACGCCAGGACGTCACGGTGGGCCGCCGGCGCAGCAGTGCGCGGCGCTCCCGTTCCGTCATGCCTCCCCACACGCCGAACTCGACGCGGTTGTCGAGCGCGTCGGCCAGGCACTCCGTACGCACCGGGCATCCGGTGCACACCGCCTTGGCCCTGTTCTGCGCTGCTCCTTGAACGAACAGTTCATCCGGATCAGTAGTGCGGCAGGCAGCCTGCGCACTCCAGTCGATAACCCAGCCCATACCGGCGCCGTCCTCTCCCGAATCGAGGCTCCCCCACGGCGGCAGCGGCATATTCACCGCCGCCAGTTGAGGACGTTACGGAAGGTGGGCACAGCGCAACACCCCCAGCGGGCCCAATCTTGAATGGCCCGAACGGACTATGCGTAAGCGGCAGATCACCCGGGGGAGTGACCTGACGACATGCGCGACAACCCCGGCGTTTCGGGTCAGTTCCATTGCGCCACAACGGACACCGAATGACACACAAGGCGGATCCGGACACGCACCCACCACACCCCGACAGAAAAAGTCGAGAAGAGCCGAGAAGATCCGGAACGATTCGGGGTCGCCGGACGTATTGATACGTGACCTCACTGCCGTGACAGTTGTGAGCAGCTTAGGCCAAGGCCTGGACGCCTGTCCGGCAAACGAGAACGTAGGCTGCTCCCATGCCAAAGAAGCGCTCGGGCGGTGGTCTGTCGCCAACGCAGCAGGCCGCCAAGTTCCTCGGTGTCAGTGTCCTCGCGGGTGCCGTCCTGGCCGGTATCGCACTGCCCGCCGTGGGTGCGCTGGGCCTGGCCGCCAAGGGTTCGGTGGAGAGTTTCGACGAGCTCCCCGCCAACCTCAAGACGCCCCCGCTGAGCCAGCGCACCACCATCCTGGACGCGAAGGGCGGTCAGATCGCCACCGTCTACTCGCGCGACCGCACGGTGGTCGACCTCAAGGACATCTCGCCGTACCTCCAGAAGGCGATCGTCGCGATCGAGGACTCCCGCTTCTACGAGCACGGAGCGGTCGACCTGAAGGGCGTGCTGCGCGCGCTCAACCGCAACGCGCAGAGCGGCGGTGTCTCCGAGGGCGCGTCCACGCTGACTCAGCAGTACGTGAAGAACGTCTTCGTGGAGGAGGCCGGCGACGACCCGACGAAGGTCGCGCAGGCCACCCAGCAGACGATCGGCCGAAAGATCCGCGAGCTGAAGTTCGCGATCCAGGTCGAGGAGGAGCTGGGCAAGAAGAAGATCCTCGAGAACTACCTGAACATCACGTTCTTCGGCCAGCAGGCCTACGGTGTCGAGGCCGCCGCCCGACGCTACTTCTCCAAGTCCGCCAAGGACCTCGACCTCCAGGAGGCCGCCCTCCTCGCCGGCCTCGTCCAGTCGCCCAGCCGGTACGACCCGGTCAACGACGAGACGGAGGCCACCAAGCGGCGCAATGTCGTCCTGGCGCGGATGGCCCAGGTCGGCGACATCTCCCAGGAGGAGGCCGCCAAGGCGTCGAAGGCACCGCTGGGCCTGAAGGTCAGCAAGCCGAACAACGGCTGCATCACGGCGGTCAGGGGCGCGGGCTTCTTCTGCGACTACGTACGTGAGGTGTTCCTGAGCGACCCGGTCTTCGGCAAGACCAAGGAGGCGCGGGCCAAGATCTGGAACCAGGGCGGCCTGACGATCCGTACGACCCTGGACCCGCAGGCGCAGGAATCCGCCCAGAACTCGGTCAAGCAGCACGTCAACAAGTCCGACGAGGTCGCGACCGCCGCCACCATCGTGGAGCCGGGCACCGGAAAGATCCTCGCGATGGGCCAGTCCCGGCCGTACGGCATCGACACGAAGCAGAACGAGACGACGCTCAACCTCTCGGTCGACAGCGCCATGGGCGGCGGTGCCGGCTTCCAGCCCGGTTCGACGTTCAAGCCGATCGTCGCGGCGGCGGCTCTCGAGGGCGGGATGCCCCCGACCAAGTCGTACGCCTCGCCGTACCAGATGGACTACCCGAGTCCGGTGGCGGCCTGCGACGGCAAGACGTGGAACGAGAAGGGCGTTCCGGTCGAGAACGAGAACGAGGCGGAGGTCGGCCCCTACGCCATGAAGGAGGCGACCGCGAAGTCGGTCAACACCTACTACATCGAGATGATCAGCGAGATCGGCATCTGCCCGGTGACGGAGATGTCCAAGAAGATGGGCGTCGAGCGGGCCGACGGCGGAAAGCTGGCCCAGGCGCCGTCCATCGCGCTCGGCACCCAGGAGGTGTCCCCGCTGACCATGGCGAACGGCTACGCCACCTTCGCCTCACGCGGCATGTACTGCACGCCGATCGCCATCGAGTCCATCAGCCAGCACGTCGGCGACAAGTCGAAGTCGCTCCCGGTCCCGAAGTCGACGTGCTCGCGCGCGATGTCGGAGAAGACCGCCGACACCATCAACACGCTCCTCAGGGGCGTGGTCGAGGACGGTACGGGTACGGAGGCCGGTCTCGGCAGCCGCCCGAGCGCGGGCAAGACCGGTACGACGGACTTCCGCTACGCCGCCTGGTTCGTGGGCTACACGCCGAACATGGCCGGTGCGGTGTGGGTCGGCGACCCCGCGCACAAGCGGAAGATGGTCGACATCTCGATCGGCGGAACCTGGCACGCCAAGGTGTTCGGTGGTCAGGTGCCCGGCCCGATCTGGCGCGACATGATGAGCGGCGCGCTGAACGGCAAGGACGCCCCCGAGTTCAACCTCGTCCACATACCGGACCCCGAAAAGCGCGACAAGGACCGTGACCGTGACGGCGAGGACGGCGACGACCGTGGCGACGGCAACCGGGGCGACGACGGCCGTGGCGGCGGCAACGGCGGCAACGACGGTTTCATCGGCGGTCTGACCGGCGGCAACGACGGCCAGACCGGCAATGGCGGCCAGAACGGCGGCGGAGCCGAACCGGACCCGACCTTCTCCCTCCCGGAGGGCCTCTTCCAGGGCCCGGGCAACGGCCCGGGCGGCCGACGCTGACGGCCTGCGCCCCTGGTCCGACGACAGCGGAGGGCCCCTCGTTCCCGTCACGGGAACAAGGGGCCCTCCGCTGTCGTCCGTCGTATCCGGCTGACCGGACCGGCGGATCAGCCGGCGAGCAGCTTCTTCACCGCGGCGGCCACCCGGCCGCCCTCGGCCTGCCCGGCCACCTTGGGGTTGACGATCTTCATGACCGCCCCCATGGCCCGCGGGCCCTCGGCGCCTGCCGCCTTCGCCTCCTCGACGGCCTGGGCGACGATCGCGTTCAGCTCCTCGTCGGACATCTGCTGGGGCAGGTACCGGGCCAGCAGCTCGCCCTCCGCCTTCTCCCGCTCGGCCTGCTCGGGACGTCCACCCTGCGCGAAGGCGTCCGCCGCCTCACGGCGCTTCTTCGCCTCACGGGTGATCACCTTGAGCACCTCGTCGTCGGAGAGCTGACGCTTCTCCTTCCCCGCGACCTCCTCCTTGGTGATCGCGGTGAGCGTCAGCCGGAGCGTCGAGGAGCTGAGCTCGTCGCGCTCCCTGATCGCAGCGTTGAGGTCGTCCTGCAGCTTCGACTTGAGCGTGGTCATGCCTTGATTGTCGCAGGAACAGGCGCAAAGACGCCCGTACATTTAACCCCCGCCGCTCCGGGGGACGTTCGGACCGACCCGCAAGCCCTGCCGCACCCCCGGGGAGGAGAGACCGCGGGACACACCCGGCCCCGGGTCTGACACGATGGGCGCATGCGCGCGCGATACGGAATCCCCCTGGGAATCACGGCGGCCGGCGCCGCCGGGCTGGTGTACGCGGCGGGCTTCGAGGCCCGCTCCTTCCGGCTGCGACGGGTGACGATCCCCGTCCTGCCCGCCGGGATGCGCCCCCTGCGTGTGCTGCAGGTCTCCGACATCCACCTGGTGAGCGGCCAGCGCAAGAAGCAGCGCTGGCTGCGCTCGCTGGCGGGACTGCGTCCCGACTTCGTGATCAACACGGGCGACAACCTGTCCGACCCCGAGGGCGTACCGGAGGTCCTGGACGCGCTGGGCCCGCTGATGGAGTTCCCTGGCGCGTACGTCTTCGGCTCCAACGACTACTACGGCCCCAAGCTGCGCAACCCCGCCCGCTACCTGATCGAGAAGGCCACGGGCCGGCACGGCCTGAACGGCAACACCCCGGCCGTCGGCGTGATCCACAACCCGTGGGAGGACCTGCGGGACGGCTTCGACGGCGCGGGCTGGCTGAACCTCACGAACACCAGAGGCACCCTGAAGCTCGAGGGCGTCACGGTCGAGCTGACCGGCCTGGACGACCCGCACATCAAGCGGGACCGCTACACGGAGGTGGCGGGCGGCCCGTCGAACGCGGCGGACTTCTCGATGGGCGTCGTCCACGCCCCCTACCTGCGCGTCCTGGACTCCTTCACGGCCGACGGCTACCCCCTGGTCCTGGCCGGTCACACCCACGGCGGCCAGCTCTGCATCCCCTTCTACGGCGCCCTGGTCACCAACTGCGACCTGGACACCGATCGGGTGAAGGGCCTGTCCACCCACACGTCCGAGGGCCGCACGTCCTACCTCCACGTCTCCGCGGGCTGCGGCACCAACCGCTACACCCCGGTCCGCTTCGCCTGCCCCCCGGAGGCGACACTGATGACCCTGGTGGGCCGGGAGTAACGAAGCAGCGCGTCCCGCGGGGGGGCGACGGCACCGACCCGGTCCCGTCGCCCCCCCCGCGCGTGTCCAGCCGCGGCGTCCAAACCGGATTTCGTCTCCAGCCACCGGTGGGCTAAAGTAAACGACGTCGCCGCGAGAGCAGCGACATCGGGGTGTGGCGCAGCTTGGCAGCGCGCTTCGTTCGGGACGAAGAGGTCGTGGGTTCAAATCCCGCCACCCCGACAGAGAAGTACCAGGTCAGGCCCGGTGCTGAGAGATCAGCACCGGGCCTGATTTGTTGTGCGGACCCGTTTTGGGAGCCATTTGGGAGCCGACTGCGGGAAACGGCTCCCGGTGGCTCCCAGCGAGTGGCGTTCCGCCTTCGAGCGCGCTGTGCGCTGTTGCGCCCCGAAAGGGTCACCCCACGGCTTGTGCCGAGGAGACTACAGACGGTACGACGATCGCCATGTACCCATGGGTCTCCGTTAAACGACCGGCAGCTCGCCCTCCTCACCCGCATTGAGGACGGAACCGTCCCTGTCACGTCGGACAGCCCCGAGCTCGCTCTTACCGCCCGCGCGCTCAAGGAGCGGCGCCTGATCACCATGCCCAAGCAGGGCGGGAAGTGGCGGGCGGAGATCACCGATGCGGGACGCTTCTATCTGGAGCACGGCCATCACCCGGACCGGCCGGAGCCAGCTCAGCGCAAGCAGCGTTCGATGGCTCCCGAACCACAGCCACGAGTGGCCCCTCCACCGCAGAAGCAAGCCGCAGCCGCGTCCAAGCCGAAGCCGCAGCGCGCCGCGAAGTCCCCACGGCCGTCGCCGGCGGAAGTCGGAGCCGCTTTGATCGCGGAGGTACAACAGGCTGGGCGGTTCCTTCGAATCCCGAACCCCAGTGAAGAGGAGCGGGCTCGCTACCGCAGGGCGTTCGACGCAGCGCGGCAGTGTGCACCCGAGGGTTACCACCTGAAGTACAGCGGGCGGGCGAAGGGAGACTTCTTCCTCGGCTTGCTCAGGATGTCCGGCGAGGATGACACCGAGTGGAACCGGATCCGGCTGGCGCGCAGCCGTGTGATCACCGACGTCGAAGACGTGATCGCTGCGGTCACCACAGATCACAGCGCCTTCGAGGTATCGGAGGAGGTACTCCCCCGGGTGCTCTCGCTGCTGCGGCTCCTCGCAGAGCAGGCTCTCTCACGACACGGCGAGATCGCGGTGTCCAAAAAGCGCAGGCAGCCCAGGCCGCTCCTCACCGTCCACGGCAGGACGTACGAGATCAGCTTCTGCGAGCGGCAGAAGCAGGTTCGATACGTGCCCAAGCAGCCCGGCCGCCGGACGTACGACTGGCAGCGGTTCAGCGAGCACGCGGGCTACCGGTACGGCTGGAAGAAGGAATGGACCGACACTTCCAAGAAGCCGTTGGAGGAGCAGATCGGCTCTGTTTTCCGGGCCTTGAAGGCGCACGCGGAGGAGCAGGAGCGGGCCCGTCTGGAACGCGAGGCGGAGCAGCGGCGTCTGCGGGAGGAGCGGGAGCGGCAGGAGGCCGAGCGCTGGCGCCTGGAAGCGGAGCGGGAGGAGCGCGAGCGACAGGAGTGGGAGGCCGCCATCAGTGTCGCTTCGATCAAGGCGGTTCACGCGGCACGGAACGAGCACTTCGGCACTGCGCTTGAGCGGTGGCGGGCCGCAGGGGAGATCCGGGCCTTCTGCGCCGCTCTGGATGAGGCCGCCGCTGCTTCGGACAACGCCCTCGAAGCCGAGAGGCTGCGAGAGTGGTCGGCGTGGGGGAAAACGGAGGCTGATCGGCTCGACCCCACCACGAAGGGCAAGGGCCTGGCTTCTCTCAACTTCCACGCGGAGCCGACGGGAGACCAGCTGCGACCGTTTCTCGACGGCTGGCACCCGCACCGGCCGGAGAAGGAGAAGCCTGCGGCAGAACCGGCGCCGCGCAAGGCGGAGCCAGAACCGTGGCGCGGCCTCATCGACGCATATCGGGATCAAGGCTGGCGATATGGACACCAAGGTCGCGCTCAATGGTGGAGGCGATGACACCGTGCCCACGGTCGCGGAGGGCCTTGACGGCCTTCTCGACCAGCTGGCCGAGCCTCATGACCTCTGCGCGCAGAGCAACCAACTCGTCGTAACGTTCGGCCTTGTCCACGCCGCACCACACTCGAACTGTCCGCAGGACGGCCGCTTCCGCGTCCAACTTGCGATCGTCCCGGCGACGGTATGCGTACCAGGAGGATTGTGTGCGCTCCTCCTCGATGTGCTGCTGTTTGCGGTCCACCTCCGGAAGGATCTCGTCGGCAAGGCGGCCGGCAACCTGTCGGGCGATGCGCTCGGTGACCGGCCACCCGGCCAGGCACATGCCGTCGCGGTTCTCGTACACCATCGCGTCCGAGCGGAGTTCGGACGCGTCCATACCGATGAGGGATACCGTCTCGTCGAGTCGGCTCAGCTCCAGCACCCCGGCGTCCGCCACCCCTCGACGCAGACGCAGCTTGTTCTTCGGACGGACGAACCCGAAGATCATCCGCGCGGCCTCGAAGTCCGTGCTGCCGCGTACGTGGCGCGACGCCTCGGCCAGTGCCACCTCTGCCGCGTCATCCGCGCGGAACGTATCGTCGTCCGCCCACGGTGCTACGAGAGAGCCGGGACTGACCCATTCCTGCAGACCGGCGTCGTCACCTCCGAGGAACCGCACGTGGATCCAACCAGACCTGCCAGGGCCGCCCACTCGAACGACCTCCACCTGACGAACCGCGCCGCCCAGTTCCTTCGGCCTCGCGCGGTATGCCCAGTGCTCGCCAATTTCCATGTGCCTATTGAGCCAGCTCTGTTGGACCCGTCACCGGGCATTCGCCATAACTGCCGGAACTAGCGACCACGCCAGGTTGACGTTGCCCCAGCGAGGCATCACGGAAGATGGCTGTGCCCCTGGCAGTGACCGCCAGGGGCACAACAGCATTCACCGTTGGGGCTCTTCGGGCGCATATGACTCCCTGCGTGCCCGCAGGAGATCGCCGAGTACACGGACTGGTGACGTGGGGCTCATCGCCAGCCGGGCGTCGAGCGCCGTCTCCCACTGCTCGGTCAGCCCGATCATGAGGCGCTTGCGCATGCCAGGGGTGACGTGTGCGTAGCGCGCCGACACGGAGCCGTCGATGTGGCCCATGCGGTCGTCCATGAGGACCTTCTCGGTGCCGAGGTCCTCCATCACGGTCCGGTGGGTGTGGCGGAGGCCGTGGGGTGTGAGGCCCTTGGCGATCGGGAGCCAGCAGGCGTCGGCCCGGCCGCTGGCGCCGCGTCCTCGGGCCGGGACGCCGGGCCACGGCTCGCCGAGCAGCGGGACAGGACGGGCCTCCTGCGGCGCCTTCTTCGGGTACCAGCCGGAGACCGCCGGGGTGAACAACCATGTCGCGAAGCCGTTTCGGCGCCAGTGGGCGGCGTGCCCCGGCACCGCGCCGCCCCGCACGAAGCCCAGGTCCGCGATGGCCTGCTCCACCCTCACTCGCTTGGCTTCGGTGACGCGGTCGGGGTGGTTGAGAACGTTGGACACCGTGCCCGTGGAGACTCCGGCACGGCGTGCGACGTCGACGAGCTTCGCGCCCTGGTGGCCGCCGGTGCGGGCCGCGCCCTGCCCCCGGAAGATGTAGGTCTTGCCGTGACACGGGCAGGGTGTCGGCTTCGTACGGGCGACGTGGTTGACGACCAGGGCCGACAGCCAGTCCATCGCGTCGATGGTGCGGTAGCTGTCGTCCTTGGGCGGGCAGCGCACGAGCTCGCCCGTGTCGAGTTCGTACAACTGCCACTCGACGCGGATGGAGCCGGGGCGGGCGAACTCGGTTTCCAGGCCGACGATTTCACCCCAGCGCATGCCGGTGTAGCCCTTGAGGACGACGGCGACGAACTCGTCGTCGCGGCCGGACAGCAGAGCGGCCCGTTCGGCAGTCAGCAGGATGCCGAGCGGGTCGGTGATCACCTTCTCCGGGCCGCGGTCTCGGGAGCGGCCGGCGCGCTTGCCGCGCCCGCGGCGCTTGGCCGCCGGGTTCGAGGTGATCAGACCCTCGTCGATCGCGTCCTCGAAGATCAGGTGGAGCGTCGAGCGCCAGGTCTTGACGCTGGAGGCCGCGTAGACGGCCTTCTCCTTCTTCTCCCACAGGTCGACGTCCGTGCGCAGGATGCCAGCGAGCGCCATGTCCTCGAAGTCCGGGAGCAGGTGCTCCTCGATGTGGCGCTTGTAGTTCTGCATGGTCGAGGCGGCCAGGTCCTGGGCCTCGTACCAGCGGTTCGCGTACTCGCCGAAGGTCTCCTGGCCGAGCGCCGGGTCGCGCCAGTCGCCGCGCCAGTACTTGTTCTCGGCCTCGCTCGCGGCGCGCTGGGCCTCGCCCTTGGTGGCGAACCGGATTGCCTTGCCGTTGTCGTCGGCCACCGTGAGGTGCTTGCCGGGCGCGGTCTTGTACCGGCCGCGCCAGTAGTTTCCGCGCTTCTCCGCGAAACCCACGTGTACTTCCCCTCCCCTGTCGTCGTCCTAAGCGGCGGTCCCGAACTGGCTCTCACGTGCGCGGCGTGGGGACCGCGCACGCAGTCGAGCCGTGGGCACGGCAGGCGGCGGGGAAGGGTGGGGAGTTGGCGGCTTGGGAGCGCGAGCTGTCGCCGGGTGCTGCTGGGGGGAGGCAGGTCGGGCCTCGTGCATGCGGATGATCTCCGCGAGGTGCTCGCCGGTGAAGCGGTAGGCGCGGCCTACGCGCGTGAAGGGGATGAGCCGCCGGCGGGCACGGTCCTTGACCCACCAGGCGGAGCAGCCGAGGACGGCCGCAACCTCCTCCGGGACGTAGAGGCGGGGCAGGGCGGCGTCCGAGTACGGAGTCGGTGCGGAGGCAGGGGGTATCGCGGGTTGGCGCAAGGGGTGGTTCCTCTTCTGGCGGGCGTGGTGCGGCAACACCGGCCCGCCGGTCGATCGCTGGGGATGAGGGTGAGGTGCCCGTGCTGGGGGTTTGCGGGCCCAGGACGGGATTGGATGGAAGCGGGAGGCTATGCCTCGTCGGAGGTGTCGGCCTCGCCGTGGTGCGCGGCGGTCGGCGGCCCGTAAGCCTTCAGCAGATGCTTGGCGGACTCCTCAGCCATGGCGTTGGAGACCATCACATCCGCTTCCTCACGGATGTCGGGGTGCTCGGCGAGGTAGGCGTCCAGGGCGTCGCGCGCCTGGGTGTAGGCGGCGTTGGCGTGCTGGGTCTCGCGGAAGGCGTCCACGACGGCGTCGATGAGCTCCATGGCTCGGGCCTGGGCGGCCAGCTGAGGCGGGCCGACGAGGTTGCGCAGGTCGATGCCAAAGACCTCGGCGAAGCCGATGGCCTCGTCGAGGTTGATGCGGCGCTTGCCGTTCTCGATGCGCCAGACCGCCGATGGGTTCATCTCGAAGCCGGCCTCGTTCAGGCGGTCGGACAGGGCGTTGGTGCTCCAGCCGCGCGCCTCGCGCTCAAGCTTGATGCGCACGGCGACATTCGCCTCGCCGCTGAGCAGCACGCCCTGTGGGGCGTCTTCATCTGCCACAGCCACCTCCTTCCGTTCGTAGCGAGTCACTGCCATTTGCAGCAACCCCTGAACAGTAGCATGCCTTCTGCGAGATGCAGAACACTTCTGCGATCGGCAATTCTTGTGGCATGGTGGTAGCCCCACCCCACCAGCCCGAGGAGCCCCCGCGACCCGCCCCGCGTAGCACCCGCATGCAAAAAGCCCCCGGCTGTCACCGGGGGCCAAGCGCAAACCTCTCAACCGCCATCCCTAGCGATCGACCCGCGTGGCCGGGATTGCCGTCCCGTAGGGCCCGCGAGCAGAGGAGCTGATGCCCAGTATGACCGATGCCCAACCGAATACGCCATCCCGCTCCGTGGACATCCACGCGTCAGCTTCGGAAGGTCCCACACAGCCTTTCAACGTGGAGGCCGAGCGCGCGGTGCTCGGCGCCTGCATGCACCACAGCGACGTCATCGACGCGGTGCGGCCCGTCCTGGGCGACGACGCCTTCTACCGGCCCGCGCACGAGACGGTCTGGCGGGCACTGCTCGCCCAGCACCGCGAGGACAAACCGACCGACCCGATCGTCCTGACCGAGCTGCTCCAGGAGCAGGGCGATCTGCAGCGCGTCGGCGGCCCCGCCTACCTGCACCAGCTCGCCGACGCGCTCTACGGCACCGGCAACGCGGAGTACCACGCGGAGATCATCCGCAAGAAGGCCGACCTGCGCCGGCTGCTCGCCTCCGCCGTACGCACCGTCCAGCGCGCCCAGGAGCCCGGCGCCGATCCTGACGAGATACGCAGCGACATCGAGGCGACGGTGCGTGCCGAACGCGAGCGCGCGCTCGCCTCGGGTCAAGGCCGCCTGTCTCGGTTCGCCGTCGACGGATGGTGCTTCGTCAAGGAGACCGGGGCCGACACCGAACCCCTGTGGGGAACCCGCGACAAGACCGTTTGGGCATCGGGCGAGAGCCTCATGATCGTCGGCGCTCCCGGCGTCGGTAAGACCACCCTGGCCCACCAGGTCGTCTTCGCGCGCCTCGGCCTCCAGGAGACGGTCCTGGAGATGCCGGTCGCGCCCAGCAGGCGGGTGCTCTACCTGGCCATGGACCGCCCCAAGCAGATCGCCAAGGCCATGGACCGCCGTGTCTTCCCCACCGACGAGAAGATCCTGCGGGACCGGCTCGTAGTCTGGCAGGGCCCGCTGCCCGCCAGCCTGGACAAGGAGCCCGACCTCCTCGCCGACCTCGCCGCCGCCCACCGGGCCGACACGATCGTGATCGACAGCCTCAAGGACGCCGTCAGCACGATGGTCGACGACAGCCTCGCGGTCGCCTTCCACAACGCCCGCAACCGCGCGCTGCGCAACGGCGTGGAGATCATGGAGCTGCACCACCAGCGCAAGGCCACCGCCGACGCCCCACGCGGTCAGCGCCCCAGCCTGGACCAGGTCTACGGCTCCACCTGGTACGTCTCCGGCGCGGGCAGCGTCCTGTTCGTCACCGGCAAGGCCGGCGACCCCGCCGTCACCCTCCACCACCTCAAGACCCCCACCGGGGAGATCGGCCCGCTGGATGTCACCCACGACCACGTGCGCGGCACCACCACGGTCGATCCCAGCAAGGACCCCGCCGTCCTGCTCCGCAACGCCCCGAACGGGCTGAGCGCCCGTGACCTGGCAGCGGTCCTGATCGGCGGAGGCGACCCCGACCGCGCCGACGTGGAGAAGGCACGACGCCACCTGGCCCGCCTCGTCGACAGCGGCCTGGCCACCAAGGCCGACGGCATCGCCGGAGGAGCCGGAGGCGGACAGCAGACCCGCTACTACGCCTCCGCCCGCCACCTCACTGCCGTCGGCTGAGCTCCCGCCGGCCCACGCGAAGCGATCACGCGACCGTACACGCGGCCCTCACGCGAACACCCCGCCGTGCACCGCTCACAGCGCACACGCTCACCGCAAAACCGCAGGTCAAGCGATCACGCGAGCGTCCACGCCGTACACGCGCCCGAGCGATCACGCGCGGGGCCCCCTTTAGAAGGGGGCCCGCGTGAACGCCCCCTCCGTGAACGCCGCTCACTATCGCCCCACAAGCCCCACCGCACCCCCTGGAGAGACCTGACTTGCCCTCCCCCGCCTCGACAGCCCAGGCCACGGAACACGGCAGTGCCTCGCTCCTGCCGGACTGGGCTGCCTCGCCGGCACTGACAGCGGTGCTGCTCATCCTGCTCGTGCTACTCGCCCTGTTCACCGGGTGGATGATCCGCCAGCAGCGCCGGCGGCCGCCCGACGCCAACCGGTGGCGCGGGACCGCCGCAGTGCGCGTCGCTGCCGTGGCCGCGATCGGCTGCACCGCCTACAGCGCGGACACCAGCTGGCGGTTCGCCGCCGACTACCTCGACATGGGCAGCACCGCCGAGCGCGTCGCGATGTTCGCCGTCGCCGAGCTGGCCCTGTTCGCCACCGCGCTGATGGCGCGCCAGAACCTGAACGGCCCGAAGCAGGCACCCGGCCTGCCCGGCACCCTCACCTGGGTCATCACCGCCGTCCAAATCCTGCCCGCCTACGCCGAGTCAGGGCTGGTCGGCGGCACGGTGCGAGCCTTCGTCGGCCCGGTCATGGCCGCGATGCTGTGGCACCTGGCCATGGGCATCGAGCTGCGCCACCGCACCCCCGACGCCGCCTCGCGCAGCCTGGCCGCCGTCCTCGTCCGCCAGGCACGCGAACGCCTGCTGGCCCGACTGGGCATCGCCGACCAGGACGCGGATGCCGCCCGGCTCATCCGCGAGCGCGCGCTGAGTGAATCCGTCGCCCTGATCCTCCGCGCCGAGGCGATGACCGACCGGCAGCGCGGCAGGCGACGGGGACGACGCCTGGCAGAGCGCCTGCACCAGGCCCTGGAACAGGCCGACGTCGACGGTGATCCACTCCAGGACGAACTGCTGCTGCGCAAGCTCGCCACCCGCAAGCAGGCCCTCGACCTCGCGTCTGTCACGCTGCCGCCGCGCTGGCACGCCCCGGCCTCGTACACCGCCCGTGGATCCGGGCACAACAGTCTGGGCACCGCCCGCCCGGAACCAGCGCCACGGGCAGAGGACGCTGCCCGCCCGCATTCATCAGACCCGGGCGACGCCGAGGTGCCCCCAGCTGCCCGCCTTGCGCCAGGACTGCCCACACGGGCAGCAACCGACGACTGCCCGCCACTCACGGGCAACACCTCGGGCAGCGCTCCGGGCAGGCCCAAGCGAAAACCGGCTGCCCCGAAGAAACACGAGGCCCGTAAATCTCGCGCCTCCGACGAGGCCATCCTCAGCTTCACCCACCGCATGTACGAGGAGACCGGCAGCGTCGGACGCGACCGGGTCGAGGACGCCCTGCGCGCCGCCGGCCACACCGTCTCCAGCGACGACGTCGGACGGATCGTCCGCGAGTTCAAGGCCCAACTCAAGGCCGCAGCCAGCGATCAACCCCGCTGATCCCCACAGCTTCAGCGCTCCCAACCACGCCCCGACACGGAGGAACAATGCACACCCCGCACCACCACGACCCCACCACCCACGAGGACTTCCTGCCGACCACCCCTGCCCCAGGCGGAGCAAGTTGGAGGTCCGGACACTCCCCCGCAGGGGGTGCGCCCGAACCCGACCCCGCCCCGGGGGTGGCGGGGTCCTCCCGACGCCAGGGGGCGCCGGACAGGAAGGCTGCGACCGAGGGCGGACCGCAGCCGGGCAAGGCCGGCCACAAGGCCAGGGCCGGGAAGGGCAAGTCGCGTCCGCGCGACAAGAAGCAGCGTCCCGCCCACAGCGTCCGTCTCAACGAGCACGAACTCGCCATCATCCGGGCCGGCGCCGACCACGTCGGCATGAGCGTGGCCGGGTTCCTGGCCTACTCCGCCCTGGCCGCCGCCCGCGACCAATCCCGCACCGCGGCCGCCATCGCCACCGAGCGCGATGTCCTGACCGCACTGTTCGGCGTGCGCCGTCAGCTCGGCTGGGCCGGCAGCAACGTCAACCAGATCGCCAAGGCCCTCAACTCTGGTACTGGCGCGCCGCACTTCGCCGCCACTCTCGACGGTCTGCGACGCGCCGCGCAGGCCGTCCAGCGGGCAGCCGACAGGATCACCAACCGGCGGGAGGACGAGGCGGCTTGATCCCCCGGATCCACCAGCAGGGCAGCAACACCCTCGGCCTCCTGCACTACCTGTACGGCAGGGGCGCCCACGAGGAGCACGTCGACCCGCACCTGGTTGCCTCCTTCGACACCATGGCCCCCGACCCCGGCCGCGACCCCTCGGCGGCGAAGAAGGACCTGCAGCACCTCCTCGACCAGCCCCTGTCCCTCCTCGCTGCGGACCAGCGCCCGGACAAGCACGTCTGGCACTGCTCGGTGCGTGCCGCCCCCGACGACCCGATCCTGTCCGACGGGCAGTGGGGCGAGATCGCCCGCCGCATGGTCGCCGCCACCGGCATCGACCCCGGCGACGGCGCTGGCTGCCGCTGGGCCGCTGTCCGGCACGCCGACGACCACATCCACATCATCGCCACCCTGGTCCGCGAGGACGGCCGCCGCCCCGACCACCACCGCTCCGGCAAGCGCGCCCAGGCCGAGGCTCGCCTCATCGAAGCCGAGTACGGCCTGCACCGTGTCACCTCTGGTGACGGCACCGCCGCCAAGCGGCCCACCAGCGCCGAACGCCACAAGGCCGAGCGCCAGGGCAGGGAGCGCACCGTGCGGGAGGAGCTGCGCGAGACCGTCCGCCGCGCGGTGGCCGGCGCCGCCACCGAGGCCGAGTTCTTCGACCGGCTGAAGGCCGCCGGACTTCTGGTCCGCACCAGCGTGCTGCCCTCCGGTGACCTGCGCGGTTACACCGTCGCCCTGCCCGGCGATCGCAACAAGGACGGCGAACCGGTCTTCTACGCAGGCTCGACGCTCGCCCCCGACCTGTCCCTGCCCCGCATCCGGGACCGGTTCGACGCGACTGGCGTTGCAACGGTGCCGGACAGCACCCATCGTCAGGACCATCCCCCGCAGCGGCCCGCACCGTCCGCCGCGCGGCGCACCGCCACACACGCGGCATGGACGGCCCTGCTCGTCATCGACCACGGCGACGACGGAGCCGCGGCAGCGCAGATCGCCGCCACCGGCGAGGTCCTCGACGCCCTCGCCAAGACCTCCGCCCTCCACACCCGCCAGCAGCTACGCGAAGCGGCCTGGGCGTTCGAACGGGCCTCCCGCTCCCACACCCGAGCGGAGTTCCGCCACAGCCAGCAGCTGCGACGCGCAGCCCGGGACCTGGTCCACAGCGGCCCGGCACTCGGCCGGGGCGAGGACGGCGCCACCACCGCCATGGTGATCGACACGCTCTTCCTCCTCGCCCTCGCCGCCGCACACTGGCACGCCCAGCGCCAGCACGCCCAGCAAGCCGCAGCCGCCCGGCAGGCAG